>JAIPDI010000017.1 GCA_021737785.1 Deltaproteobacteria bacterium | reverse complement strand
CCCGCTTCATGTTCGTATTGAGGAGAAATGGGGATGGCGGGTCGCCTCCGACACCCCCTCCGGTTCGCTACGCTCACCTACGGGGGTGTCGCCACTTCTCTCCTGCTTCATCCGACAACTACTCTGACACAGGGGGCACAAGAAAGCGGCCTTGCAAGAATCTCAGGCAATCGTGAGCTTGAAGAGTTGCGCAGGGACCAGATCAGTTTATTTAACACCTATGAGAAACGGCTTTTTAATATGTTTCGCGTCGTGTGGAACGTTCACAATCAAGGCCGAAAGATTAGTGACAAGGCAAGGCTAAAAATCGACTTCTATGATCCAAAACCGACTATGGACCCTTTGAAGGAATCCGAAAAATGGGAGAAGGAATTAGAGATGGGCACGATAAGCAGAGTTGATATTTTGATGCTCAAGAATCCTGATTTAACCCGAGAAGATGCAAAGCAAAGACTTTTAGAAATACGGGAAGAAAATAAACTTTTTAACTACTCGCCAAACGCAGGCGTAAAAGCGGAGGAATAGACACATGGCAGATGAAATCGTCAACACGGACGTTAAAGGTGAAGAAGCAAAGCAGGAAGCGGCAAACGCTCCACAAGTTATCGTGAAGCATGTTCCTGTTGCTGCAAGAAAAGGCAGCGAGGATGAACTAATTGAAGGCCAGGCCGAAAACTACACGGACGACACCACCGGAAAAGGTGAGAATATGATTCCAAAAAGTCGTTTTGATCAGGTCTTGGAGCAACGTAAACGCGCCACGGATGCTCTGCGCACTGTTGCTGATGAAATGGTTGAAGATGTGCCGGAGGAATTCAGGGACATCATTCCAGACCTTGAGCCAGCCGCTAAAATAACCTGGATCAGAAACGCACTTAAAAAGGGATTATTCAATAGGCAGGTAGTAAACGGCCTGGATTCAAAACGTCCATCAGGCAAACAGCCTCTTGATTTTAGCAACATGACACCACAACAAATGATGGTGCATGGTTACAAGTAAATAACATTTTTCAGAAGTGCTGCACGTCGAACCTCCTTGAAGGTCTTGTGATTAGGCACTCACGGAGGTTTTTACAATGGCACTTACATTGATTGAAGCAGCAAGACTTAAAACTGACCCTTTGCAGAGAGGCGTGATTGAATGTTTTCCCAAAGCCTCTCCCGTACTCGAAAGACTGCCGTTTCTGACGGTTTCGAGTGATTCATATAAATTTAACCGAGCAGCCACCCTGCCGTTCACCGCTTTCAGGGGTTTGAATGAAAGTTACACCGAAAGCACTACAGGCCTTGATTCTGTAACTGAAAACCTGACCATATCTGGCGGTGTTTCAGATGTGGACCGTGTACTTGTTAAGACCCAGGGAAACATTAATGACTTGCGGGCTATTCATGATTCCTTAAAAGCCAAATCTTGTGCCTTGAAATGGCAAAAGACTTTCTTTAAAGGTGATTGTGAAGCAAGTCCAAAAGAGTTTGATGGTCTGCAAGTTAGACTAATTGGAAACCAGCTCATTAACGCTGGCTCATCTTCTGGTGGTGATTCTCTTACTCTTACCAAATTAGATGAGCTTATTGATGCTGTCGATGGTTCGCCTGACATTCTTTTTATGAATAAAACCATGAGAAGGAGATTGACGGTGGCTTCGAGAACCAGCTCCGTGTCTGGAGACATCAACTTCACCCTTGATGAATTTGGTCGCAGAGTAACCACCTACAATGACATTCCCATCGGGGTGATTGAAACGGATGAGAATAATGACGAGATTCTCGGTTTCACAGAGGATAACCCTGGCGGTGGCACGGCTGCGTCAACCAGCATTTATGCCGTTCGGTTTGGTGTTGGTCAATACGTCTTTGGGTTACAATGTGGGGAAATGGACGTTTTGGACCTTGGCCTCTACAGTGGAGGCACTGCTTATCGCACATTGATTGAGTGGATCGCCTCGTTTACCATTGGCCATAACAAGTCTGCGGCTCGGCTCCGTGGAATCAAGGATGCTGCCGTAGCTGCATAAGTCCTGCGAATAATGCCCAGGGGTTTTTCTCCTTTGACCTGGGTTATTGCAGGCACGGGGTGGCAAGACTCCGGTTAAGAAGCAGTTTCACTCCTTTCCTGCTTCATCTTGCCAGCGTTAAAGCCGTCTATGGGGTGCCCTCCACACCCCATAGACACCCCACCCCTACATCATACCGAGATGAAACCATGCCGAAAAAAGGCTACAAGCAAAGCAAAGAGCATATTAAAAAACGTATGCCAAATGCAAGTCTCAAGAAAAAACCCAAAAAAAAGAAGAAAGCAAAGCTGATTGAAGAAACTCCACCAGCTCCATATCGCGACTATAGATGTGACAGTTATCAGATCTGCTTACGCAATGCCGCATTTTTCGATCTGGTTTTGGATTGTACAGACTGCCAAAATTGCAAACATGCCGAGCCGAAACCATCACCGATATATGATGAATTGGTGACTATTGAGGCGGTGGCCTGTACCCATCTATTGAGGGCTATTTTCGCCCCTCAATCGTGGCGACTTGAGGAGCGAGCAAAAGAACGGGCTATGAAGAAAGGGCCTGACGTTCAGCCGGAGGATCAGCCGGAGATTCAATGGTGGGGATAAATAAAAAGCCTGCACGCGGTTAAACGAGATCTTCTTTTTGCTTAAATTCCTCTATACATTCTTTTATCGCAGAAGCTGCTAATTTTTTTTGTTCTGCTAGTGTTATTTTGTTTTGCATGACTTCATAAGCTTCCTCATTAGGGATGGGAAAAACCAGGCCAAAAGTAGGGGGACCCGTCGCGTGAAGCTTTACGTCACATATTTTGACAACAAAACCATCTATCGGTTTAAGTTTCAATTTCTGATTTGCACATAACATGATCTCCTCTTCATTTTGAGTCATTTTCTTTTCTTCCATGTTTCAATTATCTCCTTTCATTTGGTTGATAGTTGATGATTTAGGAATAGTCCCATGGGAATATTTCCCGTAACAAGTCAAACATTTCCTGGCTGGTTAATGGTGCATCTTTTGCTTGCACTTCCCCATCAATAATGTTTTTCATACAAGGGTGGCGCAAAATTTTAACGGAGAGCATCTTGCCTACATTGTCACGATACATTTCCCGCTCATCTTTGGAAAGGTTTTGATAATTGATACATGCCTGCTTTTCCAACTCATCGTCAATAATCCCTTCAATATCACCAATACTATCGTGGACCCCATCAATAATTCGACCTGCTAAAATAGTCTGAATGTCAATGACGCTTGCCAATTATAACACCTCCTTTCAGTTTTATTCTAATCATAGCAAATAAAATCGTTAAATTCACAAAAATCTGCATGAGCCTCCGAAAAATCGTATTTTCCTAATCACAGGCCGGAGTTAGGTCAGTTTTCGGCTTTGTGAGAAGGCCGGAGACCGTCGATAAGAAGCTAAGCCATGCTCAGCTATACCTCCAAATCGACAATAAAAGGCAATTATACTAAAAAAAGGACTGGACATTTAAAATCATAATGATTAGAATATGACAAACGTTAAAACGATAACATAAACACAAGGAGGGCAGGCAATGGTAAAAGGGACCACATTTCATCTGGATGAAGATTTGAGAATCAGGTTGAAAATGGCAGTTGCGCAGCGAAAGACCACCATCAAGGACGTTCTATGCAAGATGATTCAGGAGTACGTGGAAGAAACCGAAACCATGACCAAAAAGAAAGGAGGCAAGAGATGACAAAAAATGATGAATATATCTTGGATCTTTTGCACGATGCACAAGACAAATTGTGGGAGGTTATCGAATTGCTGGACGAGGCTTGCAAGGATAATCCACACGCTCAGGCGTATCTGGTTAATCAACTGCGGGTGCACGCTGACAGTGAACATGGTGGCTTTCTGTCACACGATTTAACGATTGACGATTTGATCCGGGAATACGAGGGAGGATAAATCATGGGCGTGAAGGTTAAAGAACATCCGAAAGGCTCAGGCGAATACTGGCTTTTCATCAACCACCGAGGCAAACGGAAATCTAAGAAGATAGGCAAAGACAAGAAGTTTGCCAGGGATATGGCAAAGAAGATTGAGGCAAAGCTGACGCTGGGCGATTTGGAAATGGAGGAGTTCAATAAAAAATCACCTTCATTCAAGACCGTGGCTGAAAAATGGCTGGAGCTGCCACATAAGAGGTGCGTGCAGACACAAGATGCTTATGTCTCCCTACTCGAAAAGCATATATACCCAGCATTTGGCAAAAAGGAAATCCGGGACATCAAAAAGAAAGACCTGAGCGGATTTTTTGACGATTTGGCAATAAAAGGAATGTCACCATCGACTTTTCAGAATCTAAGATCACCGTTGAGTCACATCTTTAAATATGCCATAGATAAAGAATTGATAGAGATGAATCCGCTCCAGGGTTTAAAGCTTAACAACAAAGGTAACATCAAAATCAGGCCATTGGAGGAGGACGAGATTGTTATTCTACTTGACAAGGCCAAACAGCACAGGGGCGGCCTGTTTTACCCACACTTTTTGACCTTGCTGCGCACGGGCATGAGGGTGGGCGAGTTAATTGGTTTGAAATGGGACGATATCGATTTTGAAAAGAGGACTATCAAAATTCAGAGGACCGTCTATAATGGGATTGTAGGACCGACTAAAAACCGTCAGAGCCGAGTGGTTGATATGACGCCATATTTGACGGAGACCTTGAAAGCCTTGAAGCTCGAAAGGCAGAAAGAGTCATTAAAAAAAGGCAGGCCGTTTTCACAGTGGATCTTCACCTTTGACGGACGAAAACCTATGAGGCCACTACCTATAAATTACACACTTGATGCTATTTTGAAAGACGCAGACCTGCCACATATGAGGGTCCATGACTTGCGGCACACATACGCCACAATCAGAATTGCCAGAGGGCATAATATCGGAGATGTAAGTTACCAGATGGGACATAGCTCTATCAAGATAACATTTGACACCTACACGCACTGGATACCGTCAAATTTCAAAACCGAGGTTGATAATTTGGATATGCATTTAAACGCATCTCAGCCGCATCTGGCAAAAAACGGAGACAAAAAAACTTAACAGAAACAATATGTTAGATGAGTTATGTACTATTTTGAGTCATTGATTTACGATGCAGTGGAACGCAGACACAAGGCCTTGCCAATGTCCCACGTGGCCCAAGACGTGGGCCGGTTGTATGAAGAAACAGAAGCCGGGCATCAGGTTATGGAGGCCCTTGGCGATCCCTTTTTTCCCCTCACCCTCTATGTGCGGCATTATCTGCCCAATGGTGAACAGAGCCGGTGCGGATTGGCAAGGGCCGGCCAAAACCTGGCCCTTCTCAGCCGAATGTTCCTTCGGATCCGCAAAGATATTGACCGGTGTTTCGGGAACCGTGAGGCGACATGCGTGGATCTAAACGGCGACGCACGACAGGTTGTCCCAAGGGGACAATGGTGCACCCTTTGCGGGGAATGCTGTCAGCTTTCCGGGACCGTCCCGGATGCCCCTGAGACCATACGCTATCCGGGCTACTGGTATACCTATATCGCAGGGGACAGCCCCCTCACACAAAAGTTCTGCCCCTTCCTATGGGAACTCCCCCCCCAGGGCCTCTTCATCTGTGCGATTCACAATGTAAAGCCCCTCACCTGTCTCGCCTACGGAAAAGAAGATTGCCAGAAAAGCCATCCTCGAATGCGCATGAGACTTTAATCATCATACGGTTATCCAGGCGGATGGCATCCCTTTTCTGCTTGACAACGATATGACCTAATGATATTAAGTAAAAATATAATTATGCTTTGATATTGTAATAAGTTGACATAAAAACAATAACTTAAACCACCTAATGACGATTTGAAATCAGAGTTTATATCAGAGTATATGCGGGAATAGAGACCAATCCGTAAATATCCAGATGCAAAGGGCTATTTCGATTTTGCAGAGAAAAGGGGATCGGACCAATGCAATTCAAATCTTCTTTGATCTATAAAATAAAGTATCTAGCTTACCTATGACAAGGGCTGGCAGTGTTGTCGCCTAATTTTTTTCGGAAGATGATCCATGGGCAATAAGGTTTCTAAGGAAAATACGCGAAGCCGGATTATTGAATCGGCTAAGACGCTGTTTGCAGGGCAGGGATACCAGAAAACCACCATCGTCGATATCTCCCGGCAGGCCGGCCTCTCTGAAGCGGCCCTGTATGACTATTTTCAGGGCAAGGAAGACCTCCTTTTGACCATCCCGGACCTCTGGGTCTCGGAACTGATAGGAGATCTGAAGGAACAGCTGTTCGGCATCAAAGGGGCGGTCAACAAACTGCGCAAGTTTCTATGGTGGTATCTACGACGTGTGGAAGAGGCCCCCCTGGATGCCAAGATCGTCTACCTTTTTCTCAAGACCAATGCCAACTTCATGAAGACCGACGTCTATTCAAATGTCAAGGCCCTCTATGCCTACTTAATCGATATATTTGAAGAGGGCCGGGCATCGGGCGAGATGAAACCGGACCTCAATCCTTATTTTGCCAGGGATATCTTTATCGGGACCATGGAACACCTGGTGACCCGGTGGCTACTGAAAGACCGGTCCTATTCCTTGTTCGAGAATTTAGAGGAGATCTTTGACCTGATGATGGACGGATTTCTGACAGTAGGATCGGAACCGTCGGGCGGGACAGCTGCGAAGTAAATTTGACTAACCCGAATTGTCTTGTTTCCCTCCCATTCCAAAGGGCGTTACGGACCCTTATGGTTGCAGCGCTTTAAATGAGAGCCCCTATGGGGCCTTTTGCCGTACTTCAGAAGTCTAAGGTGTTAGCTTAGCATTGATCGAAATTCAATATTCTGGAACTGTTCCGCATCATGGGTTTCAGCTAAGGAGTTTAGGCCGGGCATTGCGGCGGTCCTCACGTCGGCGATGTCGTTTTACTCACAGGAATTTGAAAAGGAGGCGTGTAAATGGCTAAGGTATTGTTTGAATGGGATTATGCATCGTACCCTGGGGCAAAGGCCTACCCGAATCTGTTCAAACCGATTCAGTTAGGCAATCTTATGGTCCCCAACCGGATCAAGTATGCAGCCACTGAAGACAACCTCAATGACCACAACGGCTTTATCACCGACGCAGATATCGCTTACATGCGGTCCAGGGCAGAAGGGGTTGTGGGAGGCCTTTGCTTCATGCAGGGGGTGTACATGGATGAGGCCAGGAAGGGTCAGGGCTATGTGGGTCAGGCGGCCTGCTGGGACGATAAGTATGTCGATGGCCTGAGACGGATCGCAGATGCGATCCACAGTGAGAAGGCCATTGCCGGATTCCAGTTGATGGACTGCGGCCGGGTCGGCGCGGTGGAGGTGGAGAGCGGGCACGGTCCCTCGACCGTTCCCCAGCGTCTGCGGATCTTCAAGCCGATGTTTGAGATGACCAACGCCGAGGTCAAGGAGATGGTCCGGCAACATGTGGATGCAGCTCGAAGGGGCGTTGAGGCGGGCTTTGACGTTATGGAGATCTCAGGGATCGTCGGATACTTGATCTCCAATTTCCTCTCCAGTTATACCAACCGGAGGACCGACGAATACGGCGGTGATATTCGGGGGAGATGCCAGGCCATGATGGAGATCATCCAGGGGGTCAAAGAGGTCTGCGGTCCGGACATCC
The DNA here is from genome assembly GCA_021737785.1 of Deltaproteobacteria bacterium. NCBI lineage: Bacteria > Pseudomonadati > Myxococcota > Myxococcia > Deltaproteobacteria bacterium. The sequence goes on along the minus strand of JAIPDI010000017.1, from coordinate 88,523 downwards.
CGGTAGGCATCCGTCTTTGTTCAGAAGAGCTGCTCAACGACGTCCGGGGGAACACGCCCGAGGAATCCATGGAGACCTACAGGATGGCTGAAGAGGCCGGCGCCGACTATATCAGTTGCACCCTGGGTTGGCAGGAATCCATATACCCTGTGATCAGCAGGGACATCCCCCAGGGGAATTGGCTCTATTTGGCCAAACGGGCTAAAGAGCATGTCAAGATACCGATTCAAATGGCCTACAGGCTCTTTACCCCGGACAAACCGGATAAAGCCATCGGCGATGGGGAACTCGATTTCTGGGAGATGTGCCGGTCCATGATTGCGGACCCCCTCATGCCCAAGAAGGTCTTGGAAGGAAGAGAGGAAGATATCCGGCACTGTGTGGCCTGCAACCTCTGCCTTGCCAGGCTCTTCCGGGACGCCCCCATGACCTGCTACATCAATCCCCGCTGTGCCCATGAGCACGATGATAATTTTACCCCGAAACCCGTGGAAGATCCAAAAGAGATCATGATTGTGGGCGCCGGTCCCTCGGGAATGGAATGCGCCTATGTGGCTGCCCAGAGAGGGCATGAGGTGCACCTGTATGATAAGCGTTCCGAGGTGGGCGGGACTCTCCTGGAAGCATCGCACGCACCTTATGGGGATGAAGAACTGATGACCTGCGTCAACTACCAGAAGACCATGTGCGAAAAGGCGGGCGTCAATTTTCACCTGGGGGAAGAGGTGACCGAACAATTGATAGCGGATGAGATGCCCGACAGTGTGGTTCTGGCCACCGGCCCGTTCTATCCCCAGATCGAGGGCGCAGCCGGTCGGGACAACGTGGTGAACGTACTGGATGTTATGAACGGCAAGGCCCAGGTAGGCGATACCGTGGTGGTCTATGGAAACCGGAAGCCCGGCATCGGGGTGGCGCTCTTCTTAGCCAAGCAGGGCAAGAAGGTTACGCTTGTGGGCAGGGAAAAGACCGCAGGGTTCGATGTGAATCCATCATTCAAATGGCGATACATGATCTATCTCAAGCAGAACGGCGTGATGGCCTACAATGACTGCGACATCGAAGCGATCAACGACGGTGAGATTATCGTGAAAACCTTTGATGGATATCGGTTCCCGGTAGCGTGCGATACCGTGGTCGTATCGGAGCGTGAGGCCAACGAGAGCCTCAAAAAGACGGTTCAGTCGGAAGGGATCGAACTTTTTGTCATTGGAGACGCATTGGTGCCCCGCAACCTGTCCAGCGCCGTGCATGACGGCTACCGAATCGGTCTAAGGATCTAAGGAGGAGAAAAATGCCAGTAAATGCAGAAAAAGAAATAACGAAATTATGGCGGGATCTTCATAGCGCCCAGGCCGAGATCTGCAAGACTTATTACCGCTGGCGGGAAGTCGCCGTTGCAGTGGCAGGTCCGGATATGAAGCCGATGGATATTGCCTTGAAGGCGGCTGAAATGATGGGAAAAGATATGGGGAAAAGCCTTCTGCCGCGGTTGAACTGGTTGAAGGGAGAAGAGGCCTTTTTGATGAACCTGGGACGTGCTCTGGCCGGGACTTGGGTCACCGAAGGGGCCCTTGCAGCGGCCGAAAAGGGTGAAAAGCCCGGCGAGGTCTTTATCCGCTGCACCCGTTGCCCCTGGCCGACCGCCGCCAAGGAATTCGGGGTCCCGATGGAGGAGGTGGCGCTCACCCGAGAAAGGCTTTTTCAGTCCATGCTCCAAGACGTGAGTGTCTTTTTCAATATCCCTCTCAAGATTGAGATGCTCAAGGCCATTCCGAGAGGCGAGGGCGAATATCTGCTGAGATTGTCCAAGGAAGAAGGCTGATGAAACCGGAGGGGAGATGTTCCTTCCCCGCTACAATTGAGATCGTCGATTGGATAGAGCGAAGGCGAAACCCGGCGACCTCTAAAAAGATTTTCAAAATATGAAGGAGTTGAAACAAAATGGCTGCTCAAATAGATCCGGAAAAGTGCACCATGTGTGGGGGCAACGTCCAGCCGCTGTGTATTGAGGCGTGTCCTGATCAGGCCATAAGGGTACAGGATAACAGGGTCGTGGTGACGGAATTTATATGCGAAGACTGCAATGAGTGCGGGTGTGTCTGTCCCGATCACGCGATCAGCGTACCCCTCGAAAAGGTAACGTTTTAGAATTGAGAATTGAACATTGAAGATTGACGATCGAAGCTGCTTCGGTCGTCAATCGAAAACCTTCAATTCAAAGGAGTGGATCATGAAGGTCAATAAGATCGATCATATCTGTATTGCCGTAAAGGACCTGGCCGCGGCCAGGAAGATCTGGGAACCCCTGTTGGGCAAGTCAGGCCCGGATGACGCCTATGTGGATGAACCGGAAAAGATCAATGTGGCCCGATATTGGGTCGGCGAAGTCGGGTTTGAACTGATGGAATCCACAACGCCGGATGGGGATGTTGCCAAGTACATCGAAAAGAATGGAGAGGGCGTGATGCTCATCAGTTTTAATGTGGACAACACGCGCAAGGCGGTGGATGAACTCAAGGCCAGGGAGTATCCCTTTATTCCGGATTCAAAGGGCGAGGTGGCAAGGCCGTTCAGGGACTGCGAATTTGCCTTTATCCATCCCAAGAAGCTGAACGGGGTCTTAACCGAGCTGATCGATTACAAGTGGGATGAACTGAAATAGGAACTCGAAACCGGAGACTTAAAATTCGGCAGGAGGGGCGCCGACTCCTCCGGCATGCAGTCTTGTGTTCCGGATTTCAAATTACAGACTGAGATTATGGGCAAACGATACAAGAACTTTGAAGTCTATCTCGTGCATATCGATCCGGACAAATGCGACGGATGCGAGGAGTGCGTCCGATTCTGCCCGGTGGACGTCTTTGACATGGCACACAAGGCGACTGTGGCACGTCCTCAGAACTGCCTGGGGTGCAGGACCTGTGCGGCCGTCTGCAAATCAAAGGCCATTATTATTACGGAAATATGAGAGGAATTGAGGACTGTTGAATCCAGGAATTGAAGCCGGCCTCTTATATCTGATCCCTCAATTCCTGAATTCGTTATTGCGCTTCGGGTGAATGCATGTCTGATTCGATACTAATTATAGGGGGCGGCATTGCCGGAATCAATGCGGCTTTGAATGCGGCGGATTATGGAATCCATGTCTATCTGGTAGACGATACCCCGAGCATCGGCGGCATGATGGCGCGACTCGACAAGACGTTCCCCACCAATGATTGCGCCATCTGCATCGAGGCGCCCAAGATGTACGAGGTGGACAACCATCCCGATATCGAGATTTTAAGCAATACTGAGATCCGAAAGGTCAAGAAAACCGACAAGGGGTTTGATGTCAAGCTGGTGCAGAAGGCCCGTTTTATCGATCCGGATAAGTGCACCGGCTGCGGGGCCTGCATTGAGGCGTGTCCGGTCACCATTCCGGATGAAATGGACGGCAGGATCAGCGGTACACGGAAGTTGATCTATACCCCGTTCCCCCAGGCGATTCCCAATATTGTGGTGATCGATCCGGATTGCCGGTACGGCAACATGCGGGCACAGGGGGCGTGCGTGGGCGAGTGTGTGGTGGATTGCAGCCAATGCAGGGAATGCCCTATCGCCCTCTGCGTGAAGGCGTGCATTAAGGAGGGGAAGGACGCGGTACGACTCTGGCAGTCCAATAAAAACCTGAAACTGGATGTTAAGAGCATTATTGTCGCTGCCGGTATCAGGTCGTACACGCCGGAAAAGGGGATGTTTGGATATGGTGTCTTCCAGAATGTGGTGACCAACCTGGAATTTGAGCGACTGATGAATGCAGGGGGGCCGACCGGCGGGGAGATCATACGGCCGTCCGACCAGAAGCACGCCATGAGGATCGCCTGGATCCAGTGCGCGGGACGGGGTGCAAAAGAGGGCCAGTTGCCCTATTGCTCCAAGGTCTGCTGCATGATCGCCGCCAAGCAGATGATCATCTCCAAAGAGCACGATCCATCCATGGAGGCCATGATCTTTTATAACAACCTGAAGGCCTATGGAAAGGACTTCTGGGAATTTCATGAAAAAGCCAGGTCCATGGGGGTCCGCTACATTAATGTCCGACCCTGGGACGTCTTTGAAGATCCCGAGACCCGAAACCTGAAGATCCCCTATTTGGACCCGGATACGGATCGGTTAAGAGAAGAGGAGGTGGACATGGTGGTCCTCTCCACCGGGCTGGTTCCTTCGGATCGAAACGCCAGACTGGCCAAGGCCCTTAATATCGAGACGGATCATTTGGGGTTCTTTAAGGAAAACGATCCGCTGCTGGCGCCTCTGGAAACCCGGGTGGAAGGGATTTATGTCTGCGGGGGCGCACTGGGCCCCATCGATATCTCCGAATCAGTGGTTCAGGCCGGTGCGGCAGGCATGAAAGCGATCCTTAATATTCGTAGAAGTTGAGAACTGGCGCCTGACTATGGTGGGACAGCCATGCGCTTACAAAAACAATGTCAGGGCGTGTTTTTGTTATTCTCGTCAACTATGGTGACTCCGGTTGGGGTAGCACTAAATGAGCGATGACGCAATCAGGGTAGGCGTATTTGTATGCGACTGCGGTTCCAATATCGCGGGGGTGGTGAATGTTCCGGAAGTGACGGCCTACGCTGCCGGACTTGAAGGGGTCGCCTTCGCCGATGAGGGACGCTGGTCCTGCTCGTCGGACTACATCGAAAAGATGAAGGGGCTGATCCAGGAGCATGCCATCAATCGTGTGGTCATTGCATCGTGCACCCCGAGAACCCATGAACCCCTGTTCAAGCGGGCCGTCAAAGAAGCAGGGGTGAATCCCTATCTGTTGGAATTCGTGAGTATAAGGGAGCAGGTGTCGTGGGTCCACATGGGCGAGCCCGATATCGCCACGGAAAAGGCCAAGGACCTGATCCGGATGGGGGTGGCCAAGGCCAGGCTTCTCGAAGAAGGGGAAGAGATCAGGCTTCCTGTGAAGACAGAGTGCCTCGTGATCGGCGGCGGCATGGCTGGTATGACCGCGGCGCTTCATATAGCGGATCAGGGGTTCCGTGCAGTGCTCGTGGAGAGGGAGGCCCAGCTGGGCGGGCTCCTCAACCGCATCTCCGGGATCCGGTCTGATCAGCGGTCCTATGGTCCGGAAGACCTGGTCAAGGCCAAGGCTGATGCAGTGGACGCCCATCCCAACATCACGGTCTACACCAACGCGCAACTCACATCGGTTGATGGGTATATCGGTAATTTTAAGATCAGTCTTCAGGCAAACGGGGTTGACGAGGAGATGACCGTCTCCACGGTCATCGTGGCTACGGGGATGAAGGAACTGCCGCCGGAAGGCGTCTACGATTTCGGCGATGACGCCAGGGTGATCACCCAGCTGGCCCTGGAGGAGCGCCTGAAGGAGGGGGCGCTCAGCGATCTCCATGACGTGGTCTTCATCAACTGCGTCAATTCACGAAACAGTTCTCACGGCTGTTGCCATATCGGATGCAATGTCTCGGTCAAGAACGCCCTCGCCCTCAAGGCGACGGATCCTGAGATGACTGTTACGGTCCTTCATCGCGACATGAGCATGGTCAGGGAGGAGAAGCAGGACCTGAGGAAGGCCGTGGACCAGGGGATCCGGTTCCTGAGATTTTCCCGGGATCACTATCCAGAAATTTCAAGGTCCAACGGGAAACTGGAGGTCTCGACCCGGGATATCATCCTTGGCCGTGAATTTCGAATGCCTGCCGACCTGATCGTGCTTACCACCGGTTATGGGGGGGATGACAGCGTGGACCAGACAAAGGGATTCCTCAAGATTTCTGCCAACGCGGATCGGTTTTTTCAGGAGGCCCACGTCAAATTAGGACCCCTTGATTTCCCCTCCAGCGGGATTCATCTGTGCGGGTGTGCCCGTTCCCCAAAATCTTTACGGGACACCCTGGACGAGGCGGCCGGGGCGGCCATGAGGGCTTCAATCCCGATGAAGCGGGGGTATGTGGAGGCCGAGGGGATTGTGGCGGACATCGATTTGACCGACTGCAAACGATGCGGCCTCTGCGCTAAAATGTGCCCGTACAATGCCATCGAATTGGACGAAGAAAAGACCCCCAAGGTCATCAAGCCCTTGTGCAAGGGATGCGGCCTCTGTGCAGCCGACTGTCCTACAGAATCCATCACCATTGTTCACTATTCCGATCCCCAGATATTGGCCCAGGTGGCCGCGGCCCTCGAAAATACGCCTGAGGACAAGATTATCGCCTTTGTCTGCCACTGGTGCGCCCTGGGTGGAGTGGACATGGCCGGGGTGAGCCGACTCCAGTATCCGGCCAATGCGCGGCTCATTCGGGTGATGTGCTCGGCCCGGGTCTCCATCAAGATGATTGAACGGGCCTTTGAACTGGGAGCGGCCGGGGTCTTGGTCGCCGGATGCGAGTTCCCTACCTGTCACTATATCAAGGGCAATTATGCCGCGGAGAAAAGGGTCCGGCGGGTCAAAAAGAGGCTGGCCAAGGCGGGTTATGATCCGGAAAGACTCTGGAATGTCTGGTGCTCGGCTGCGGACGGTCCCAAATTCGCGAGGACCATGCGGGACATGGTAAAATCGCTGGAGATTTAATACTGGATTCTCATCAGGGAAACCTCGAAACCGGAAGCGCGGAACAGCAGAAAACTCAACTCGGCCGATAAACTCGATGAACCCAATGAACCGCTTAACCGTTTGGGCGGGACGAAAGGAGAAAACCTATGGAACAGGAAAAAAAGCTTTATCCGACATTTCATAACCCCCTGCTCGTTACGCCCGCGTACGATTTTCCCAAAGAGGTCGCGGTCATCGGGGCCGGGACTATCGGCCCCGACATCGGCTATTACCTTAAGAGCGCCTTGCCGGGGATCACGCTCTACCTGGTGGATGTGGCAGAGGATCCGCTCAAAAAGGCTGAAAAAAGACTCTCGAGCTATATCCAGAAGGCATTGGACAAAAAGAAGATGACGCCGGAGACGGCCGAGGGAGTTGGGGAGAATATTATCTACACCACCGACTACAACCGGATTAAAGACTGCGATCTGGTGATCGAGGCGGCTACCGAGAATATCGCCCTGAAGCAGCGAATTTTCGAGACGGTTGAAGGCCTGGTTTCAGAGAATGCTATTATTACCTCCAACACCAGTTCCATCCCTGCGGACCGAATATTTAATAAGATGCGGCGGCCGGAGCGGACCACCATTACCCACTTCTTTGCCCCGGCCTGGCGGAGCCTTCCTGTGGAGGTAATCGGATGGGAAAAAGCACGCCAGGAGGTGGTGGACTACCTCTTCTGGTTTTTTGCCCGGACCGGAAAGGCCCCAATCATTACGGATAATGCCATCTGCTTTATGCTGGATCGCATCTTTGACAACTGGTGCAATGAGGCGGCCTATCTCCTCAAGGATGCGACCGCTGCACAGATCGACAAGGTGGTGGAAGCATTCGTGTTCGCCGGGCCTTTCTTTGTGCTCAACATGGCCAATGGCAACCCCATTATCATCGAGACCAACACCCTCCAGATGGAAGAGGGCGCGCACTATAGACCCGCGTCCATCCTGGAATCGGTGGAACGGTGGCGGACGCCCCGTCCGGGGTCCAAGGTAGATGTCCCGGACGCGGTGAAACAGGTCATCCGAGACCGTATGCTGGGCATCTTTTTCTCTCAGTCCTTTGACGTGGTCGACCGGGGCATCGGCACTCGGGAAGATCTTAATTTCGGCTGTCAGATCGCCCTCGGTTTTAAAAAAGGGCCGTTTGATGTGATGCGGGACCTGGGAGAGGCCGAGGTCAAGCGGATCATGGAGAAATTCGAGGCGGACCGGCCCGGTTTTCCACAGCCGAAGCAATCTCTTGGCATGTATCTGGATTTCCGGCGCTTTGTCCTGGTGGATGAAATGGACGGGATCAAGATCATCACCATTAGAAGACCCCAGGCCATGAACGCCATCACCGATGAGATCACAGATGAGATCCTGTCTGTTTTTAAGGAATATACCGATGATCCGGCCGTGAAGGGGTTCGTGATTACCGGATATGGAACCGCCGCCTTTTCAGCCGGCGCGGACATCGGAAAATTCCCCGAGATGTTGGGCGACAGCGAGGCCGCTATCCGGTATTCACGAGAATGCGCCAAGGTCCAGCGGTTTATGGATGAAATGGAAAAACCGGTGGTGGCCGCTATCAACGGCATGGCCCTGGGTGGAGGTTTTGAGGTGGCCCTCCGGTGTCACGGCATGGTGGCTGTGAAGAAGGCCTTTTTTCAGTTCCCAGAAATCACCTTGGGAATCCTGCCGGGCATTGGCGGGTGCGTGGTTCCCTACCGCAGATGGCCCCAGGGGTCCCGGCTCTTCCACGAGATGATCTGCTTTGCGCGGCCCATCAAGGCTAAAGAGGCCCAGGAGATCGGCATGGTGGCCCAGGTCGTGGACGCGCCTTCCCATCTGATCCGGGCAGCTATGGAGGAAGTTAACAGGCTTAAGGGTAACATCACGCGGATACCGGACGGAAAGATCGATATCCCGGATATTCAGATTCCCGATGCTTGCATGGCAGGAAAACAGGCCTTGAGCAGGGAGGCGGTTCAGATCACGGCCCGGACCATCCGGGACGCTGCAGCCGCCCAGACCTTTGCCGAGGCCATTGAGATCGGCTATAAGGGGTTTGGGGATATCGCCTGTACCGATGCTGCCAGGGAAGGGATTTCAGCATTTCTGGAAAAGCGGCGACCCGAGTTCAAGAAGTAGAGAATGGCTTTTGCTCAATCTCTCGAGGTTAGAAAAATCCAGGTCTATAAGATCTGGATTTCTTATTTAGCCCTCACAGATAGCGGTTTACAAAGGCCCGGACGGCGGCGGGGTATTCGGGGGTGAGGCTGCTGGAGCTGTGATCGGCGCCTTTGGCCACAAAGAGGACGGCCCGGCCGGCCGGGAAGCTGTCTCTGAGCCGCCAGGCATGGTGAATGGAGAAATTCCGATCATTTTCTCCATGAATAATCAGCACAGGGATATCCAGTTGGGGAGCCAGGCAGGCCGGACTCACCTGGTCCATCCTGAACCTGTAAAAGATGTCCATCCAGAACACGATCATCGGGCCGAACACGATCCCGAAGGCCAGGTTATAGTTCCGGTAGAGGCTGCGCAGGGCCTCCCTGGTACGGGCGTAGCACCCTTCCAAAAAGAGCGCCGTTACCCTCTCAGGGTTTCGGCTGGCGGCAATGACGGCCCCCGCGGCCCCGGCTGAATGGCCGTACAGAAAAACCGGTTCACCCACCCAGTTCAATACGGCCTCTATATCCTCGGCAAATTTAACGGCATTCATAAAATGGTTGCGACTGGATTGTCCATGGTCCCGCGCGCTGTGGATAATGGTTGTAAAGCCCATTTCCCCGAACAACCTGGCCCTTTTGACCATGCGATCCCGATTGCGGCTCCATCCGTGGGCCAGGACCACAATCCCCCGTGAAGGCCCGTGGGGGTCAATCCGCCAGACCTCCAAATCGCCGCCATCCGCCGCAGGGATGCGGGTATCCATGATCCGGCCCCAGTCCGGCGGGTCCTGGATCGGTTGTCGAGGGACCTGAAGGACCACGTAGGTGAAAAACAGGGTCACCATCAGATAGAGCGCGGTAATAATGAGAATGAAAAGCCACATAATGCCGATGCAGGATTAAAGGATCTCTGTCCACATAAAAAAAGAGGTTGAGCTATTATAGCTAACCTCTTGATTTTATTGAATGGCGTCCCCAACCGGATTTGAACCGGTGTTGCCGGCGTGAAAGGCCGGTGTCCTGGACCTGGCTAGACGATGGGGACGTAGGGGCTTGGCCGTGCGCCAAGATTAAAGCTTGAAGCGTAGCACCCAAATAGAAACAGATACAACAATATTCTTTTGTTCACGCCCCCTTGCTTGAGAAAGTCAGGTGTTGTCCCGCTTGAAAAGCGGGATGTCCTGGACCCGGAACTAGACGATGGGGACGCAGAACGCATGCCCTTGCTGGAGGTGCTCACCATGGAGGCGCGTACCTCGGGTAAGGTCCGACCCTCTCGATGTTGCTTGTTCGAATGAATATCGAAATAACATCTCTGACAGCCGTAATAGAAACATACTTTATAAACAAGATCCCTCCTTTTGTCAAAGGTTTTTTTGGACTGCTCGATAATTCTTTCGGCGGGCTTTCGATCCGATGGAACCAAAGGAGGTTTGCGGCAGGGACCCAAGTGTGGTAGGGTACGGCTCAAAACAGATGTCCCCATGAATGAACAAATATGACGGAAACGACCCCCTCCATAAGCGATCAGTGGCCTGATCCATCCGGATTATCCCTTGGCGGATTCTATGTGATCAGCGTACTGGCCATGGGTATCGGTATCAGCGTGGTTTTTGTGCTCAATTTTGCCACACCCACGGATTTTATCTTAAGGCAGTTTACAGACCTCGCCCAAAAAGAGGGTTTTGAATATTCCTTCGAGGTAGTCAAGCGGTTGGCCAGCCTCTTTTTCCTGATAGCCCTGATCGGTTCTCCGACGCTGCTGGTGATGCACCAGCTTCTGCGTCCGATCTCCCGATGCCTGAACAGGGTGAAGCGAGGCGAAGAACCTCCGGCTCGTGTTTCGGAGAAGGCCCGCCGCAGATTGATCAACCTTCCTTTTATCTTTATTGCCCTGAACATCGGCTTGTGGCTTGTTGCCCCCGCCCTGGTTTTTTTCATCGCCTATGTGGTGGATCTGATGAATCTCCGCACCAGCGCGGTTTTCGCAGCCCGGGCCAGCATGGTGGGGTTCATCACATCGTCTGTGGCCTTCTACAGGTTGGAGGCCTACTCCCGAAGGGAGCTTATCCCTTTCTTTTTTCCAGAGGGCCGTGTGGCCGATCTCAAGGGCGCTGCCAGGATATCCATTTCCCGGCGTATACGGATATTTTTCAGGATGGCAACGGTGGTGCCGATGACCATCCTCATCGTTACCCTTGTCACCCTGCAGTGGGAACTGGATGCGTTGAAAATACCGGTGGAAGAATATGGTCGAAGAGTGATTATTTTTACTGTGGTCCTCTTCGGGATCTTCTTTATCAGTACAGGGGTCCTTAACAGGTTGGTCAGCAGATCGATTGTGGAGCCTCTAAAAAGCATGTTAGAGGCGCTCGGAAAGATCCGGGATGGGGATTATCAGGCAAAGATCCGGGTGGTCGGGAACGATGAAATCGGCATACTGGGAGATGCCGCCAATCAGATGATCCGGGGTCTGGCAGACCGGCAGAAGCTCAGGGAAGTCTTCGGAAAGTACGTAACCCCCGAGATCCGGGACGAGATCCTTTCCGGTCGTATCCCGTTGGAAGGGGAGCGCCGGGAGGGGACGGTGATGTTTGTCGACCTGAGGGATTTTACCCCTTTTGTCGAGAACAATCCCCCTGAAGAAGTCATGTCAGGATTGAGGGCCTATTTTACGGCCATGCACCGGGCCATACGTCTCCGCCGGGGTTTGGTGCTCCAATTTGTGGGGGATGAAATCGAGGCCGTATTCGGCATCCCCGTTCGTTTTGAAGGCCATGCGGATGCAGCTGTCCGGGCGGCCACAGACATGCGAAAGGCCTTAAGGGAGCTGAATGCGGAACGGGTTGCCTCGGGCAAGCCGCCGTTTGCCCACGGGATCGGAATTCATTCCGGGAGTGTCCTGGCAGGGAACTCGGGGAGCGAAGATCAGTCGGCCTACGCTCTCATCGGCAATACGGTCAATGTGGCCTCGCGTATTGAAGGCCTCACCCGGGAAATAGGGTGCGAAATTTTGGTGAGCCAAGAGACGGTTGAACGACTCAAAGGGAGTTTCCCGTTGAAGAAGGAGTCTGCCCGGTTTGTAAAGGGGTACTCAAGACCGATCGTTGTCTATCAGCTCGGCGAATAAAGTGAAAGGAACTTAAGAATGGTAAAGGCATATTTATGGTATCTGTTTCTTTTCTTTCTTGTCCCGTGCGGTTTTTCTACCTGCCTCGCCCAGGAAGCAAGGGATTTCGCCCATTACCGGGAGGTCATGGTAGAGTCGCAGATTATCGACCGGGGGATAAAAGACCGGGAGGTCATACGGGCCATGAAAACGGTGCCCAGGCATCTTTTTGTACCCGAAAAATATCGGGGGTCGGCATATGCCGACCATCCTCTTCCCATCGGTGAAGGCCAGACCATCTCCCAGCCCTATATCGTCGCCTTCATGACAGAGGCGCTGAGACTCACGCCGGAGGACAAGGTCCTTGAAATCGGTACGGGGTCCGGGTATCAGGCTGCGGTTCTGGCGGAGATCGTCAAGGATGTATACTCCATTGAGATCGTGGAAATCTTGGGAAAAAGGGCCAGGCAAACCTTGGCCGAATTGGGGTATACAAACATCCACATCAGGATCGGAGATGGCCACAAGGGGTGGCCCGGGAAAGCCCCCTTTGACGCCGTCATCGTCACATGCGCCCCTGAAAAGGTCCCTGAGCCCCTGATTGCGCAGTTGAAGGAAGGGGGCCGCATGATCATCCCGGTGGGGGGGGCAGGGACCGTTCAGAGATTGGAGATCGGCGTTAAGACGGGGGGACGGCTCCAAAAGGAAGAAGCAATGCGGGTTCGTTTTGTGCCGATGGTCGGGAATAAGGAGTGAAGCGGCGAGAAAAGATATCTTTTGGAGAAGAGAATGAGTACAAAAACCCTTGAGCGTGTTACCCTTCACCAGGGAAGAGTATTCAGGCTTGTACAGGAGACGGTTGCGCTGGAAAACGGCGTCACCGTTGATCTGGATATTGTCCGTCATCCCGGGGCCGCGGCCATGGTCCCTCTGACGCAAAACAAGACCCTGCTGATGATCCGGCAATACCGTCATGCAATGGGGGGATTTATCTGGGAGATCCCTGCCGGGACACTGGACCCCAATGAAACGCCCCTGGACTGTGCGAAACGGGAACTGGTTGAAGAGATCGGATATTCAGGCGATATATGGCACAAATTGGGGGAAATCACCCCGGTGCCCGGATACTCGGATGAGCGAATCCATATCTTCTGTGTGACCGATCTGACCCCTGCAAGGCAGCATCTGGATAGAGATGAGATCCTTCACGTCCACGAGGTCGGGTTCGAGGACGCAGTTGAGATGGTGCAAAGGGGGGAGATAGGGGATGCAAAGACCATAGCCGCGCTTTTTATGACAAGGCTGTGGCTGGATCAGGACCTGGAGGCGCCTCCTGATTCAACTGACTGAAGCGATCTAAATTTTTTGAATGATTGAAAAGTAGTGAAACCCGATGTGCCCGTCGACAAACCGTAGGCGCGGTGAAGGGCTCCTGTATGATTCTGGTAAAAGACCTCCTCTCAAAACAGTCTGTGGTGGCATCGGCGCCCTGTCGCATCGATTCAGGAGGCACCTGGGACATCAAGGCCCTGGCGCTTCCCCTTGAGAGGATTCAACCGACGACGGTCAATATCGCCCTTACCCTGCGGACCTCCGCGTCGCTCCACCCCTATGAGGCGGGCCGGGTGAAGATCAGCTCCGTCGGCTTTGGTGCGCCGGAGATCTTCCCCATTGACAGGCTCCCTTTTGACACCCGGTTCGGGCTCTTTTTTGCTGCTGTTTCTTTTTTCGGCTTCCACGGGTTGGAGGTGAAAATCAATTCTCAATCCCCTGTGAGGTCGGCCCTGGGAGGATCCAGCACGGCGCTCGTGGCCCTCATCAGCGCCCTGTCAAAGACGGCTTCATACCTTGGCCGAAAAGATCTCTCAAGAAAGGAGATCCTTCATGCGGGATATCATCTGGAAGATGGGGTCAGCGGCGGCAACTGCGGGATTCAGGATCAGGCCGCCGCGGTCTATGGAGGCGTGCAGCATTGGGAATGGTCTTATGGAAGCCATAAGACCTTGTTCAGAAGGCGGGCGCTTCTGGACCGGAAAGGACAGGCCGTTCTTTCCAGACATCTTCTGGTCGCATACAGCGGAAAGCGTCATACAGCGTCGAGTACGAACCGTCGCTGGATCAGGGATTTTCTTTCGGGCAGAACACGGACGGGATGGCTTAAGGTCAACGAGACCGTGCGCCGGTTCGGTCGGGCCGTTGAAGCGAGGGACTGGAGTCAGGCGGCGGCCTTGATTCGGGAAGAGATGTCTGTCAGGAGGGAGATCACGCCCGAGGCCCTCACACCGGTAACAGAGGAACTGATAGAAACGGCGGAGAATGCAGGGTGTGGGGCCAGATTCACGGGGGCGGGCGCAGGAGGTTCCCTATGGGCCATAGGCGATGTGGATCGGATTGACACGTTGAGACGCATTTGGGAAACCCGTCTGGTGAAAATTAAAGGCGCCGCCATTCTTGATTGCCAAGTCGATCCGTCAGGGGTGAAGCAGGAATCCGATATTGAATCCAGATGATAGGGTCATGGTCCTCACGGACGCTGTTCTTGGAAAAGATGGCACCGCGGTCCGGCATCAATTCAATGCATGTCCGTAAACAGGTCCGAGCAGGCCTGCGTCAAAAAGGCCGCGGAATTCGTCCAGGAGGGCATTGGTGGCCTGTTCAACCATCAGGATGTCCCCCTCAGAGACAAAGGTCATATCAAGGGTCTCAAGGGCTTCCTCCAACCCCTCAAACTGGGACAAGAGTTCCTGATTTTCAAATTTTTTGCTGATGGTACTGTGCACATCAAGGATGGTTCCTACACAGTTTTGTATTCTCAGCTTATATCGATCCGTTCTATCCATGTCCTTTTGAGTGAAAGCTGCTCACAAGTTCAATTTTTTCCAGAAGGAAGGTCGTACGGTTACATGTTTTTGGCAATTTGTCAATCGACAATCGCCGATGATGATTGTCCGTTTGGATCAGGCCTTTCCTGTTTCCCTCAAGGTATCCATAAAGACCTTGTAGAAATTCGCATTCTCCGACACGGCCCGTGCCAATATGTTTGAAAACCTGCCCAGATCTTTCCAGTTCGCGACCAGATTGGCGCTCATGGCAAATGCCGACATGGGATCCATGGTCCGGAACGTGTCGCTCATCAAGACAACAAACATCTTTCTGCGGACAGACATGGAGAGATGGTTGAGATATTGGAGGATAGGACTTTGTTGAAGCCGGATATTGTCGAAAAGGTCGGATAGTATGACCAGATCAAAGTTTAGGAATCGCATCTTGGACACGGCCTCACGGGTGTTTTCGGCTCGAATCGTATTGTAGCCCAATGCGTCGAGGGCCGCCTTCATCGTTTCCAGACGAAGGTCGTCGGCCGTCATGAGAAGGGCCAGCTTGTCCCCCTCTTCATAGGAATCCAGAGCACTGTCTGCCTCTGTGTCGTCAAGACCGTATATTTCGGAAGTGGATGAATCATATTCCTGTTCCACTGATGGCACGGCTGTATCCGCCGTGGGACCTTCTGCTTTCCTGGAGACCTGCGCCGGGGGAGATGCGCCCTCGGATGCCACCGTCTTGGTATCGATGACCAGCTTGTTCTTACAACGGGGACATCTGACGCTTACCCGCTGTCCCGGGGGGAGCTTTTCCTCGGGAATATTCAATTTGGCCTTGCACGATTCGCATACGAGTTCCATTGGATTACTCCTCAGAAAGACCTTTTATTCTCATTCTCTTGTCCATAATCTTCATCAATGGCCAGACCTTCGATGGTGGTCGTCTTTTCTCCCCTTTGAGACTTAATGGTATCGATTGCTCTGCCTACGATCGCCTTTCTTGATGCATACCCCATGGCGGTGTTTTCTTCAATAAGACCATTCTTGTAGAGTTCGGAGATAGATTGATCAAAGGTCATCATGCCGAAGGGCTGACTTCCTTCGATAATTTCATAGTAGGTCTTGCCTTCGGATTCACCATGGAGAATCGTATCCTTTACCCGAAGATTGGATCCCATGATTTCAAATGCCGCCACACGCCCGCCCCCTACCTTGGGGAGAAGCCGCTGACAGACAACCCAGCGCATCGTATCTGCAAGCCGGATCCGTATCTGCTTTTCCTCTTCCTGCTCAAACATGCCCACAATCCGGTTGATCGTCTGTCCCGCATCCACGGTATGGAGGGTGCTGAGGACCAGGTGCCCGGTCTCTGCGGCAGAAAGACCGATTTCCACGGTCTCCCGGTCTCTCATTTCGCCCACCAGCACCACCTTTGGGGCCTGTCTGAGTGCAGATCTCAGGCCCGACGCAAAGGAATCAAAGTCCATGCCCAGTTCCCGTTGATTGAAGGTGGCCCTCTTCTGGGAATGGACATATTCTACCGGGTCTTCCAGTGTGACCACGTGAACAGACTGTGTTTCGTTGATTTCATTCAAAAAGGCCGCGAGGGATGTGGTCTTTCCGCTCCCGGTGGCCCCTGTCACCAGAATGATCCCGTTTTTTTCGCCGGTCATTTTGGAGAAGGCAGATGGAAGATTCAGGTCTGTAATGGTAGGAACACTGGTGGCCAATTGGCGCATTACAATGGAATAGCAACCCTTCTGGGAAAAGATATTGACCCTGAAACGGGCCTTGCCCGCCAATTGGTAGGAGGAATCACACGAGCCTTGGGTCAGAAGGGTTTGGGTGAGGCGCCGGTCGCCGCCGATAAGATTGAGGGCGAATATCTCCGTCTGAAAGGGGGTCAAGCGCTGAATGGCGGGGGTCAGCGGCACCGGAACCAACTGACCGGACGATTCCACTTGAAAGGGCTTGCCTACGGTCATATTAAGGTCCGACACATTGTCGTGGGATTTCAACATGGAACTCAGGATGGAATCGATCTGCTGCGGTCTCATTGAATGATCTCCTTGTCCGCGGATATCTGCACTTCCTTATGCCTCTGTAAAATCAGTGGGCGGATTCTTCAAGAAAGGAAGAAATTTGGCCTTATCATTGGACTTGGCGTAGGCGTCATCCGCGCTTATCATTTTCTTATTCAGGAAGTTCATGATCGCATCGTCCAATGTCTGCATCCCGTACTTCTTCCCTGTCTGTATCATTGAAGGGATCTGGAATGTCTTCGCTTCCCGGATAAGATTCCGGACCGCAGGGGTTGCGATCATGATTTCGAGTGCCGCGCATCGGGCTTTCTTGTCGATACGTTTGAAAAGATTTTGCGCAACCACCGCCCTGAGGCCGTCCGCAAGGGTATTTCGAATCTGTTCCTGCTGGGTTACGGGAAAAACCTCTATAACCCGGTCCACGGTCTTTGCCGCACTGGTGGTGTGAAGCGTGCCGAACACCAGATGGCCTGTGGCGGATGCCTCTATGGCCAGTGAAATGGTCTCCAGGTCGCGCATTTCCCCTACCAGTATGATATCCGGATCTTCCCTCAATGCGCCTCGCAGGGCAGCGGAAAAACTTCGGGTGTGAAGACCCACTTCACGATGATTGATGATCGCCTTGGAGCTCTTGTGGACAAATTCAATAGGATCTTCGATGGTGAGGATGTGATCCTTCCGCGTCTTATTGGCCTCGTCGATAATGGCCGCCAAAGTGGTGGATTTACCGCTCCCGGTGGGTCCGGTAACCAGGACCAGCCCCCTCGGCAGGGAGGCCAATTTTCGGACCACGGGGGGAAGCCCCAATTGTTCGCAGGTGAGAACGGTAGAAGGTATCTCTCTGAAAACAGCGCCTACCCCGTTCTTCTGCTCGAAAAAATTGGCCCGGTATCGGGCCAGGGCGGGGATCTCATAGGCAAAGTCCACATCTCCGCTTTCCTCAAAGACCTTAACCTTCTCTTCCGGCGCAATTTCATAGAGCATGGCCTTTAGGGTATCGTTATCCAGCTCTTTGTATTTTACCCGCTCCAGATCCCCCTGAATCCGCAGCACAGGCTGCTGCCCGGACATCAGGTGAAGGTCTGAGGCCCCCTGGTCATGCATCAGCTTAAAAAAGGCGTCGATTTGCGCCATGATACAGTCCCCTTTCAGAAGCGTTAGAGTGAGGAAGATCTCATGATGAGAATACGCCATTCATTATGCACAGCAAGAGATCCAGTTCAACCATAAAATGGAATCCGGCAAAAAGCCTTTTGCGCCCATCAAATAAGGCTCAGCTGGCCTGAAAATAGTTCTGAATTGTGTTGACAAAAGCGGCCCCATCTGTTAACGATATTCTTTAATGCCCCTGAGGGAAGGTGAACCTGATCAAACGGTCATTTATCCGGGGGATGTTCATTGTTATTGCATATGCCATGAAGGTGATACCGCCTGGATCTGGGAGTGAAACCACGACCGGGACGGTTAAGCAGACTGAAAGGCGATTTGAAAGGGAAGATCATCATAGGTGATGGAAAGGTCTTTCCTGATGATTGCGTTAACTTGAAAAAGGGTCTTGCGGTGTCGCCGCAAGGCCTTTTTTTTTGCAATTCGCCCAAATGAGAGGAAGTTCCGATGTCAATCGGGATCAGAGGGGCTTCCATGATCTGACAATTGATTCTTATGCCATTTCAACATTATTCCTCAGGAGGTGAAATAGGTGGCCCGACAAAAAGTGACGATCAGTTATCTTGAGAAAAAAGTGAGCGAAGGAAGGAAGATTACCATGATGACGGCCTATGACTATCCTACGGCCAGTCTGGTGGATCAAGCGGAAATCGATACCATATTGGTGGGAGATTCCCTGGCCATGGTCGTTCTGGGGTATGAATCCACGGTTCCGGTGACCATGGATGAGATGCTCCATCACTGCAAGGCCGTGCGCCGGGGGGCGAAACTGAGCTTTATTATCGGGGATATGCCCTTTATGTCCTATCAGGTGAGCGTGGAGAAGGCGGTGGAGAATGCCGGTCGTTTCATAAAGGAGGCAGGATGCGAGGCGGTGAAACTTGAAGGAGGGTCTGAAATGAGCCACGTAGTGAAGGCCATGACAGATGCAGGGATACCGGTCTGCGCTCACATCGGGCTAACCCCCCAGACGGCCACCAAGCTCAGCGGCTTCAAGGTCCAGGGCAAGGATGCTGACAGTGCGAACAAGCTGGTTCAATCCGCAAAAGACCTTGAAGATGCAGGGGCCTTTATGATCGTCCTGGAATGCATCCCGGACCAGGTCGCTTCCAAGATCACGGATAGTCTGAAGATCCCTACCATCGGAATCGGGGCCGGCAAATACTGTGACGGGCAGGTGCTGGTCTATCATGATCTGGTTGGCCTCTTTGAGCGGTTCACCCCCAAGATGGTCAAACAGTATGTCAACCTGGCCCCCATGATACGGGAGGCCCTTATCCAGTATCGGGACGAGGTGGAGAAGGGGATATTCCCCGGGCCGGAACATAGTTTTGTCATGAAGGCCGAAGAGTCCGAGCGATTGTAGCGAGAACGCGTGTCAGGCGGATATGGGTTACTCGGTCGACCGGGACGGAAGCGCCTGTTGTCTCGCGCCTGGTGTCTTTCGACGTTGGTTTTCTGTATAAATTAAGGAGTAGCGCAATGAATTTTTTAGTGGTAGGTCCCGGTGCCATGGGGTGCCTTTTCGCCAGCCGCCTCAAAAAGGTGGGGCATCAGGTGACGATTGCGGATTATAATCCCGAGCGGGCGGATTTCATCAACAGGCATGGTATATGCCTTGAGGAGACGACCGGTGAAGAACGGGTTCATGTCCAGGCGGTCACGGGAAGGATTGAAGAAGAACCGGATGTGGCGCTCTTCTGCGTGAAGGCAAACCAGACACGGGAGGCGGCAGAAGAGATCGCCTCGTGGATTCACCTTCAGACTTCGGTTCTGACCCTTCAAAATGGCCTCGGCAACCTTGAGCTGTTGGAGGAGGTATTCGGGAAGGGAAGGGTATTGGGCGGCGTTACGGCAGAAGGGGCAACACTCCTGGGTCCGGGTCACGCAAGGCACGCAGGACGGGGGCAGACCGTTATCGGGCCTGCAGGGAGCGCGGACGGTCCGGTGGCAAAAATTGTCAAGGCGTTTGCAGGGGCGGGATTCGATACCCGCACCGCCGACGATGTGGAAAACCTTATCTGGGGCAAACTGATCGTGAATGTCGGCATAAACGCACTGACAGCCATCACTCGGGTCAAGAACGGCCGTCTCCCTGCCATAAAGGGGGCGAAAACGGTTATGAAGATGGCGGTTCAGGAGGCCATGAGTGTTGCTGTTGCCAGGGGGATTCGTCTGCCCTACCCGGACCCTTTTAAACGGGTTCTGGAGGTATGCCGCGCTACCGCGGAAAATACGGCCTCCATGCTCCAGGATGTTTTGGCCAAGCGGGTCACTGAGATCCAGGCCATTAACGGGGCTATTGTTCGAGAAGGTCTCAAATTCGGCATCCCGACCCCTGTGAATCTGACCCTGACGTCCCTCGTGGAAGCGATCCAGGAATCCTATGATCAGAGGGTCACCGAGTGAGGCGAAACTGCCACCTACCCTCCCACCAGGAGCTTCTGGCCCGGCTGGATCGGTTGTTTGGGGCTGATATTGTTCAGTTTGCATAACCGGTCCGTGGAAATGCCGTATTTCCTGGCGATGGTGTACAGACTTTCGCCTGACCGAACCGTGTGATACCTCTGCGTGACTGCCGAGGATGATGTTTTTGGGGAAGCGGTGGCGTCGCGGCCGATTATTTTCCGGATATCCTGTTGCAGCCGGTTTGCCTCTTTCTCGAGATGTACGATTCTGTCCTCAAGTTTTTCAAGCCCTTCCAGACGGGCCAGCCGCTCTTCAAGCTTGTTCACGTCGGCCTGTATGGAGGCAAGTTCTTCGGTACTGTTCCCGTTTCCGCCTATCACGAAGAAAACAATCATGAGAACGAGTAGAAAGATGCCGATGGCCCATGGAATGAGGAATTTTGGGAAACGGCCTGGGTCGACGGTCGACCCGGAACTCTGAGTTTTCCCGCCTTTGGGCGTATATCCAAGGTCATCGACAATCTCGTCCATGAATTCCTGTGCCGCCTCATCTCGATCCTGGTTCACGCGTTCCTCCCTTCTGGTTCGCTCATCACAAATAAAATCTATTTCCGAACAAGTTCTTCCTTCGAAAAGATTTATAATGTTTTTGAAGGATCATGTAAATGAAAATCCTCGGTGATTGGCTGTTGAGGAGTGATTGCTGAAGATTGAAAAGCCGTATCTGCAATTCCTAATTGAGGTGTTTTCGACCGGCAATCCTGCATCCTTCGGGATCAACATTTCTCTCCCGCCAGCAAGAAGATGAACATCGGTTGACTTTTTGGTCTCATTCTGCTTTTCTCTTTTGCAATTTTAACCAGGAGCCATGATAATGTGGCGGCCCAACAGGACGCGATGCGGCCGGTTCACATGAACCATGGGATACCTCCTGCACGGTGGTATCTCTCTAAACGGGGCAAGGTCACTGGGAATCAAGAAGAAGAAAAGGGATGGACCTTCATCGTAAACTTACCGCCATTTTGAGTGCTGATGTGCAGGGGTACAGCCGTCTCATGGGGGATGATGAAGAGGCTACCGTAAGGACTATTACGGCCTATCGTCAGGTGATGCGCGTCCTGATACGGAATCACCGGGGTCGGGTGGTAGACTCTCCGGGCGACAATCTGATGGCCGAATTCGCCAGCGCGGTCGATGCGATACAATGCGCGACGGAGATCCAGACGGCCCTGGCCGCGAAGAACGCCGAGTTGCCCGAGCATCGCAGGATGGTGTTCCGGATCGGCATCAATATCGGGGACGTGATTATTGAGGGGGCGGAGATCTACGGGGACGGGGTGAACATCGCGGCCCGACTGGAAAGCCTGGCAGATCCCGGAGGCATCTGCATTTCGGGCACAGCCTACGATCAGGTCCGGCGGAAACTGGGCCTGGCCTACGACTTTATGGGGGAGCAACAGGTAAAGAACATCACCGAACCGGTGAGGGCCTACCGGGTATTGTGGCGGGAAGAGGATGTTCAAAAGTGGGTCCGGACAGGCAGCAGGGTCCCCCGTGCCGAATCGGTTCGGAAAGGCGTGAACAACCGGTGGGTGAAACGCATGGTCATAACCTCGTTTTTGATGGTCGTTCTCATGCCGCTGGCCAATCACCTGAACCTGAATGTCCTGACAAAGATATGGCAATGCCGGCTGGCCCTTATCCCCAATTCCATGGACGTAACGGTGGTGACCATGGAGGAGAACGAAAACAAGGAGATGCACATGGCGGCGGGTGAGGATCCGCCGCCTTCTTTTGCCAGAGATCCCAAGCTCTGGCGAAGGTATCATGCCAGGGCGATCCGGAACCTCTACGAGATGGGCGCGGCCGCGGTGGGATTTGATTTCTGGTTTTCACCCCCCTATGATGACGCAACCAGGGAGGCCTCCCGGGAATTTATCAAGGGACTGGAGTGGGCCAAACAGAAGAAGTTCCCGATCATTGTCGGGCAGTTTCAGAATATCCAGGATCCTGAGATCTACAAGCGGGCATCCTGGGGCTATATTTCGGTCTACAGGGACATTACGTGGATCCATGAGGTGATGTATCTGTTATCATGGGACCGACTGGATATCTCGGGAAGCCGGGTCGAAAAGGCGAGTTTTTTTGTGCAGGTCCTGGCCAGAAAACTCGGGTTGGACCCCAGGATAGAGAACGGCAGCGTGCGTCTCATAGGAAAGCCCATTCCAGGAAGGCTCTGGTTGGCCTTTTCCAAAACACCTTTTGACAGGGTTCCTTATCATGAAGTATATAATGGCACGGCCGACAAAACCAGGCTTGACGGCAGGATTGTCCTGATCGGCCTCTCCCTGACCGATACAGACTATTTCATGGTCCCTTACAGCCCCACGGATTTTACGCCCAACGATTCCGGGGATCCATACGGCATGCCCGGTGTGTTTCTTTTTGCCCATGCCATCAACCAGATCGTGAACGGATATTACCCCATCGAGATCAACGACGAATGGTCATGGCCCACGGATGCCAAACGGTTTTCGCTGCTGAATCTGGAAAGTCTCCTGTTTTTACTCCTCGAGACGATCATCACATGCGTCTTCCTCAGCCTCGTGTATGTCCTGGCAGACAGAAAAGAGAACTGGAAGCTGACCCATGGGGCCATGGGACTGGCGGCCATGTTTCTGATCATCGGCCTGGCCGTCACACCTGTCCTTTTCGGCCTGGCCAATTTTCTGTGTGCGTCGATCCTGTTTATCATTATTTGCATGCGAATCAAGCCTGTTCAATCCGGGAGGTGAACCATGCACAAAATAGCGGGCGCAGGCTTTCTGTTGGTCGTATGGACTTGCATTATGACCCCGGTGACAACGTGCCCGGCCCAAGCAGCCGATCCCATGAAGTCCGTAGCCGGGTTGCTGGAGGTGGATTGCAATATCGCGGGCATCAACCTTCGCTTGTGTCCAGAGGGCAACTATGTGCCAAAAGAGACAAGGGTATTTTTCGGGTTGATCAAATCCGTAAGACATGTCTGTTCCAGTGGAGAGATTTTCGTGGGCGAAACCCCCCTGAACCCGACGGCTGTTCGGGCGGGCAGGTACATCCTCATGATCCCGTCGGATTATGTGTGGGAGGGGGAAGGCCCGGTTGAACTCACTGTCCTCCCCGGGGAAAAAACCTATTTTCTCTTAAAGCTCTTTAGTGCTCGCGCCAACCCTCCAGAATTCGATCATGGCGGGGGCGGGGGCGGCGGGGGCGGCGGGGGCGGCGCCAGATAAATCAAAGACCTACCCCCAGAAGCGTTGGCCTGTGGTGTTGATCCTTCAAGGTTCCCTGCATTAGGGCACCTAAAGTGAAGGAAGTGGTGACTTCTTGCCATTACAAAGGACCATGACTATGAAAAGCTACAGAAAGGAACTCTGGTTCCAGGTACCTTCCAGGAGGGCCTTTATCAACATTACCCCCCAGGTGAATGACTGCCTGAAGGAAAGCGGCATTCAGGAGGGACTGGTTTTGGTGAATGCCATGCACATCACCGCATCGGTCTTTATCAATGACGATGAGGCCGGACTCCACCATGACTATGACATATGGCTGGAGAAGCTGGCGCCCCATGAACCCGTGGCCCAGTACCGGCACAATGTGGGGGAAGATAACGCAGACGCCCACATGAAGCGACAGATTATGGGACGGGAGGTGGTGGTCGCCGTTACTGAGGGCAGACTCGATTTCGGGACCTGGGAGCAGATTTTTTACGGTGAATTCGACGGAAGGAGGAGGAAGCGCGTCCTGGTAAAAATTATCGGGGAGTGAGAAACGGTTACCAATGGAAAGCATCGGAGAACAAAATGGGTGGATCAGGAAAGTGTGGCCGGATCTCAAGCCGCCGAGCCTCAGCGACAATACCGCTGACGTGGACCGTCTCATCAAGGGGCTGAAAAAGGCCCTCCATACGGAAAATGTAGATGTTGATTTCTCGCTGGCAGGAAAGGTGTCCGCCTCTCTCAGGCACTGGAACTATCACGTCGGCGCATCCGTGTATGAGGAGCATGACGGCTGGCATCTGATCGATATCTCGGGGACGCGGGATCAGCAGGCGATTCATGGTGTCGCCCTCGATCTGGGAAGTTCAACCGTTGTTGTGAGGCTGGTAGACCTTGAAACCGGTATTGTGACGGATGAATCCTCCTTCCACAATCCCCAGATTGAGATCGGTGCGGACATCCTCACCCGGATCCACTACGCGGCCCGGGAGGGAGGGCTTTCGAGGCTTCAGGAGATGACCATTGAGCGGCTCAATCAAGAAGTGGAAATTTTGTCTCGAAAACATGGAATAGGCCTGGAATCGGTGGTGGGCATGTCAGTTGCCGGGAACACCACCATGACGCATCTGTTCCTGGGCCTGGATCCCTATTGGATCTGCCGTGAGCCGTATATTCCCGTGGTGAACCGACCGGGATTGATTCCTTCCTGTGAACTGGGCCTGAACATCAATCGGGGCGCCCCGGTGCTGGTTTCTCCCAACGTGGGCAGCTATTTCGGCGGGGACCTGATAGCCGGGATTCTGGCTTCGGGTATGAACCGGCAGAGCGACATATCTTTCTTAGTGGATGTGGGGACCAATGCCGAGGTGGTGGTCGGCAACAGGGAGTGGCTCATGGCCTGCGCCGGGGCGGCAGGTCCTGCCCTGGAGGGGGGCATTGCAGACATGGGAATGATGGCGGGGCCAGGTGTCATCGACCGGGTGACCATTGATCCGGTCACACGTGAGTTCAGGATAGGGACGATTCAGGATCCGGGGGATGCCAAGGCCCCACAGGGACAACGGCCGGTGGGAATCTGCGGTTCCGGGCTTATTGATCTTGCGGCCCAGCTCTTCCTGGCCGGGATGATCGATTTGAGGGGGAAATTTGTGGAGGCCGCGTGCGGGGACCGTCTTGAGGAGATGGACGGAACCCGGCATCTGGTGGTGGTCCCTGCCAGAGATTCCGGGACCGGCAGCCCTCTTACCCTGAGCCAGACCGATATGGACGGGCTCATACGATCCAAGGCCGCCATGTACACCATACTGACCACCATTGCCAATACAGTGAATATCTCTTTTTCAGAGATAGGGCAATTTTATGTGGCCGGGACATTCGGGTCTTACATAGATCCGAGGTCGGCGATTACCATCGGGATGATTCCCGACCTCCCGCTGGAGACATATGTCTCTCTGGGGAATACCTCCCTGGAAGGGGCTGCCCTGGCCCTTCTGGGGACTGAGGCCAGGGAGGCGCTCTTTCAGATAAGGGATCGGATCACTTATCTGGAACTCAATGTGAATCAGGAGTTCATGAACCTCTTCAGCGCCGCCAAGTTCATTCCCCACACGGACAGGTCGCTTTTCCCCAGCGTCAGCGCTGGAGACCGAAGCTGATAAAAAAGAAGCTGCCTGGATTGCAATACTCTTGTCATTGAAATTTGGCCGAGTATTTGCGATCCTATTATCGGAAAGCCAAAATGAACCCCTATCGTTATTATGTCTAGAGGCAGGTCCGGTCTCATCCTTCTGGTGGTCTTATTGGGTCTTTTATCTTATCTGGGGTATTCCAGGATTGAAAACTTCTTTATTTTTTTCCCGGAGCGTTCTCTTGACGCGGCCCCTGCAGACTGGGGACTAATCGCTGAAGATGTGTCGTTTGAGGCCGCGGACGGCACCCGGCTTCACGGATGGTTTTTCCCTTTAGACAACAGGGCCCCGGTCATCCTCTTTTGCCACGGAAACGCAGGCAACATCTCCCATCGACTTGAGAATGTAAAGGTGCTGCTGGATCAGGATCTCCAGGTTTTTATCTATGACTACCGGGGATACGGCCGGAGCAAGGGAAGTCCTTCGGAGAAGGGCATTTACCAGGATGGCCTGGCAGCGTATGATTACCTGGTCTCGCGCAGGAAGCTCCCGCCGGACCGCATCATCCCCTTCGGCCGCTCCCTCGGGGCTGCAGCGGCCATTGAAATTGCCATGAGAAGGGAGGTCAGGGCGCTTATCATCGAGAACGCCTTTACCTCCACCAGGGACATGGCGAGACAGATGTTTCTTTTTCAGCTCGTCTCGCCCGTCTTACCCGTCAACTACAATAATATTGAGAAAATCAAGGCAATCCATGCCCCCAAATTTATCATCCACGGAGAAAAGGATGAGATTGTCCCCTTTTCGATGGGCCGAATATTGTATGAGGCGTCACCGGATCCCAAGAGTTTTTACCCGATTCCGGGAGCGGGTCATAATGACACCTATCGGGTGGGCGGAAAAGCGTATGCCGAGGCATTTTCACGATTTGCGAGGTATCCTACACCGTAGGGAAACGGCGGTCGGATGACAGAACTCGGATGTGGGAGATCAGAGATCGGGAACATGGCATCCCCCGTCTCCAGCCTCCGGTCATCCGACGAGTTCCAAATATCCAGAACCCGGTTTCTCACCTGGGCGTTACTTCGCATAGCTGTGGAGACCGGCGAGATAGTTGACGCCGAAATAGGTGAATAAGACGCAGAAAAACCCGACCATGGAGAGGATGGCAATTCTTTTCCCCTTCCAACCCCTTACCATCCGTGAATGAATCACCGCGGCATAGATGAGCCAGGTAATGAGAGACCATGTCTCTTTCGGGTCCCAGCTCCAGTAGCTTCCCCATGCGGAATGCGCCCAGACGGATCCTGTGATAATGCCGAGGGTCAACATCAGGAACCCTATGACAATCATCTGGTAATTGAGATCGTCAAGGATCCCCTGTGAGGGGATCAGTTTCAGGAAGATATTTTTCCTCTCCGGCGCGTCCAGCCGCTTCATCAGATACATGATGCTGAGACCGAAAGAAACGCCGAATGCAGCATAGCCGAAAAAGCAGGTGATTACATGACTGATGAGCCAGTTGCTCTTGAGCGCGGGGATCAGCGGCTGGATATGGCTGCTGATACCGGGGGAAAAGGAGGCATAGGCCATGGCCAGGAATGCCAGCGGCGTGACAAAGGTGCCGAAGGTCCTGTTTTTGGTCCGCCATTCCACGATCATATAGAGAAACATGAGGGTCCAGGCAAAGAAGATCAGGGATTCATAGAGATTGGAAAAAGGTGCATGACCGATACCCATCTTATAGGATGTCACCCACCTGAGAATGATGGCCGCGGTCTGGGCGGTAAGCCCGAGGAGGGACGCGAAGGTGCCCAGTTTGGCAAGAAGCGCCCGGTTCATGACCATGCCGAGGAGGTAGAGCATAAACGCAGCGAAATAGACAAACGTTGTATAGCTTAGGATGATGGAATCTAACATGATTTTCCGCCCTTTTGGTGGAGTGTATGATCCGCGGTTCGGAATGGATACCGGATGCCGGTTCCCGGTTAGAGGTCAAAACCTCTGCCTTAATGGTGATCCTTACGGTCCGCAAGTGGTCTCAATAGCCGATCCTCCATTAATCAATCTTACGTATATCCCCCATCAGATGTTCCAGTTCCCTCTCGAGACCCACCGGATTTTTATTGGATGTCCCCGCAACCTCGATCCTGGCCTCTGGTACTGCACCCAATATCCGGATCCATATTCTGCGGTGGGAGGTGAAAAAAGTGAAAAAAAGACCCAAGACCATAAAAAAACACCCCCCCCAGACGATGGGGACTCCGGGATCTCTGTTGACCTGAAGCCCGGTGTAATACCGGGTTCCCATATCTTCAAGGAAAAAGGTATACGGCGGGAAGGCGGTAGGATCGAATTTGGGGGACCGGCGCATCGGCTCGGGAAGCCTGCTGAGGACCTCCTCCCGGTTCTTGAACACCCAGAAGTCCCTGGTGTCGGTCTCGCCGGCGGGCTGGACCGAAATGAGGATGGCAGGCCCCATATTCATGATATCTCCCCTCGCGTCCGCCACCCTGAAGGCCCCTTCGCCGCCGGGGAGTTTAACCGTCGTTCCGGATTCCACCTCCATGGCGGTCTCTGAGTCCCCCGGACCGGATATTCTCAGATCAACCGTCCTGCCCGGCGTGGTGCCGTAACTCGACTGATAAAAGGTAACTCCCATGAATTCCACGGGATGGTTCACCAGGACACCACGTTTTTCGATCTCTTTTCCGTTGACAAGAAAGCTGAGATCGGAGCGGTATTCCTTGGGTGCGCCGTTTTTATAGAAATCCAGCAGGAACCGGTCGCAGCGTACGCTGAAGTCCAGTTTTAGGGGTCTCATTCCCTTCCGGAGCATGACCGTGTCTGTCTGTTCGCCCTCCGGGATATTGACATAGGCCTCAAAGCCGAAAAAGGAGCCCACCATCCCGCCCACAAGGATAAGGAGTATGCTCACATGAACGAAATAAACGCCGAAAAGGGAAAGCCCTCCTTTTTCTGCATAAAAAAACCGATTCCCCTCCACCTCCTTTTCCCTTATTTTTTTGTAGCGGGATTGGAGCAATCGGCCGATCCGCTCTGCTGCTTCTTTCGGGGCCTCGTCTGTAAGAGAGGATCGCTCGGGCGGCAACCCCTCAAAAGGTTTTTCCCGGTCGGGTTTCGGAAGGGCAGTAAATCGCTTCCATGTAGCGGGCCACCTGTCAAGAGAACAGATAATCAGATTGAGGGTAATGACCCCCAAAAGGACCCTGAACCATATGGAGTGGTACACGTCGAACAGGTCGAGAGCCGTAAAGAACCTAAGCGTACCCGGGCTTAGGCGACCGGCGAATTGGGCGGCTCCCTGTTGCTGAGGGATCAGTGTTCCCAGGATAGACACAATGGCCAGGACGATCAGGAGTACGATCGCCAACTTGACCGAAGCGAAAAAGTCCCAGAAGATATTGGACCTGTTTTTTGATGTCGGATATTTCATGCTTAGCAGCTCCCATGGAGCATATTCCGGTGGGCCTTCCTCTGTTATGAGGCGTTAATCAGAGGGATCGGCATTTCTGCACGCCAGGGCGTGGCAATCATATGTCTTTCTGCGACAGCTGGCTGTATGGTTGAACCGGAATGATGGAATCGTGGAATAGTGGAAAGACGGGCACGAAATGCAAAAGAACGCTCTCAATTGTTTTCATCCTCTGAACCCATAATTCCGATCTTCCATCATTTCAACATTGCAAATTGGGATAAAGACTGTGGTGGTTCAATATGATGATTCTGGAAGTACTTTCCTATAACACAGGTGACATTAAACTGCAAACCCGATTTGCGGGTGTAAAACGTTTGACCATTTGTGCTGTATCATGTATTAGATGTTACAAGCAACAGGGGTCAATCGAAATGGCAATGAAAATCTTCCGGGGTTATGGAGGAGAAGACCATGCTCGATCTTAAATTCGTTAGGTCCCATCTCAGGGATATTGAAAATATGCTGAAAACCAGGGGATATGACCTGGATATCTCGCGGTTTGAGACCCTGGATTGCGCCAGAAGAGAGATCCTGTCCGGTCTGGAAGCGCTTCGTCATCAGAAGAACCGGGTGAGCGAAGATATTGCAGTCATGAAAAAAAGGGGCGAGGATGCCTCAGCCGTTATTGCTGAAATGAAGGCCGTTGCCTCCAAGATCAAAGAAAAGGAGAAAGAACTCCCCACGTATATTGAAGAACTCGATCAGATGCTCATGGTGATCCCCAATTTTCCTGACAGCTCGGTGCCGGTGGGAGAGAATGAAAAAGACAATCCGGTGATACGGACGTGGGGGGTGATCAGAGAGATGAATTTTGTCCCCCGTCCGCACTGGGAAATCGGAGAGACCCTGGGCATCCTGGATTTCCAACGTGCGGCCAAGATTGCAGGATCGAGATTTGCCCTTTATATCGGTCCGGGCGCGAAATTGGAGAGGGCCCTCATCAGCTTTATGCTCGATATGCACACCCGGGAACATGGATATACCGAAATCCTCCCTCCTTTTATGGTCAACGCCGATTCCTTAACGGGTACCGGACAATTACCCAAATTCAAGGAAGACCTCTTCAAGGTGGAAGGATGGGATCTCTATCTGATCCCCACGGCAGAGGTCCCTGTTACCAATATCCATAGAGATGAGATTTTGAGGGAGGAAGATCTCCCTGTCTACTATGCGGCCTACACCCCCTGCTTCCGTTCCGAGGCGGGATCCTACGGAAAGGATACTCGGGGGCTTATCCGGCAGCATCAGTTCAACAAGGTGGAATTGGTCAAGTTTGTGAGGCCTGAAACATCTTACGATGAATTGGAAAAATTGACCCGGAATGCGGAAGAGGTCCTCAGACGCCTGGAACTTCCCTATCGGGTGGTTTCATTATGTACCGGAGATCTCGGATTTTCCGCCGCGAAGACCTATGATCTGGAGGTCTGGCTTCCCGGGCAGGAACTTTATCGCGAGATTTCTTCGTGCAGCAATTTTGCTGATTTTCAGGCCAGGAGGGCCGGAATCCGCTTCAAGAAGAAAGGGGGGACCGGGACGGAACTTGTGCATACCCTGAATGGATCAGGCCTGGCTGTGGGAAGGACTTTGGTGGCGATTCTCGAAAACTATCAACAGAAAGACGGGAGTATCTCCATCCCCGATGCGCTACGGCCGTATATGGGAGGGATGGATGCCATTTCTCTGTGAGCGTCCTATTACCTCCCAGCAAGAGTCTCCCGGCTTGTGGGCTGTCCCCATCTGAACCTCCGCGGGGCGGGCAGACCAGTTTGCATGAGGAAGAAACCCGACGCCATGCTAAAGCATAAACCCCAACTCCAACATCCAAAAGTAGTATCTCGAATAGACCAGAACCCCTGAACGCTTTAACCTGAACCTCAAGTTTCACATGAGCACAAATCACCCCTATTCTTCCGGCTGGCGGGAACACACCAAGATCTCACAGAAGACCCGTCCGTCGAGGAGGGCCATTCACCGGGCACCGCTGATTATCCTTTGTTCGGGGATTTTCTTGGCAGGCCTCTTTTTTTACTTTTTCGTGATTCCATCGCTTACCGATCAGAAGGGCGAGGCGGGGATCCTCTCTTCGGCGGTAGAAAACACACCGGTCAAATCCTTGCCACAAGAGCCTGTTACCCTCGAGTTGGCGGACCTGAAGCTGAATCCTGCACATTTGAGCGACCGGATCGTCCTCGAAAGAGCGGGTGAATCCCTCATCGTGGAATCGTCCATAGATCCGAACCTGCAATACTACATTTCCGAACTCCTTGAAAAATCACACACTGTAAAGGCGGCTGTGGTGGTACTGCGACCCGAGGACGGCCGGATTCTTGCCATGGCCGATTATGACGCAACGGGGAATGGCGAGGGACTCTGTCTCAAAGCGGACTTTCCGGCCGCCAGCCTTTTCAAAATCGTGGCTGCGGCTGCAGCCCTGGAATGCGCAGGGTTTACTCCGGATCGTAAGGTCTATTTCGATGGGCGCAAGTATACCCTCTATAAACGTCAGTTGAAACAGGCGAGAGGACGATATACCACTGAAATGAGCTTCAAGGAGGCATTTGGTTCTTCTATTAATCCTGTTTTCGGGAAACTGGGGATATACGATCTCGGCCAACAGGTTATGAGCGATTCGGCTGAAAAATTTTTCTTCAATCGATCGATTCCATTTGATCTTCCGGTGGGCAGGAGCATCGTCGATGTGCCGGAGGATGATTTCGGCCTGGCGGAAATCGCCACCGGTTTTAACAAGAGGACTATGATATCACCCCTTCACGCGGTCCTTCTGGCATCCGCAGTTGCCAACAATGGGGTCATGATGAGGCCCTTGCTGGTCAAGAGGGTCCTGCGGGAGGACGGCGAGATCCTATATACGGGCAGACCGTCCAGAATGGCAACTTCCATCACCAGGGAAACCGCCGGAGATCTCAGGATTCTGATGCGGGAGACCGTCACTCATGGGACGTGCAGGCGTTCTTTTCGTCGATTACGGATAAAAAAGGCCTTCAGG
Organism: Deltaproteobacteria bacterium; assembly: GCA_021737785.1. NCBI lineage: Bacteria > Pseudomonadati > Myxococcota > Myxococcia > Deltaproteobacteria bacterium. The sequence continues at coordinate 56,312 of JAIPDI010000017.1, read as the reverse complement.
GACCTGGAACTGGGCGCAAAGACCGGCACCATCAATGACCGGACCGGACGCTTTAAATATGACTGGCTGACCGCCTATGCCATCTCTTCCGATGGTGCCAGGAAGGTATGTGTGGCAGTCATGGGCGTACATGGTGAAAAACTGGGGATCAGGGCCGGGGAACTCGGCCGGATCATCATGAACTACTATCTTTCCAACTGGGACGCCGCCCCCGCCTTGTCAAGACATGCCCGGACAAATCCATAAAAGAGAGGGGCCGGCCTTTCCATTCTGGATTTGAGTTCCGGATGCGCCTGGGTAGCGACAAAAAATGCCAATTGGGGCAATTCAATAAATTCGACCAGCCTGCCGTCCAGGGACATGCCGGACAGGACCATCCCGTTTTCCTGCAGAATTCCATGGTAGTCCGGGTTGACCTCATAACGGTGCCGATGTCTCTCCGATACCTCAGTCTTGCCATACAGGGAATGAACCAGGGTTCCTTCTTTTAGCATTGCCGGATAGGCCCCGAGCCGCATGGTCCCGCCTTTGTCTGTGACCTCTTTTTGTTCAGGAAGGATATCGATGATGGGTTGGGGGCTATCCGGCGCTATTTCCGTAGAATTGGCGCCTGCCAGACCGCAGACATTCCTGGCAAACTCGATTACCGCCAACTGGAGCCCCAAACAGAGGCCTAGAAAGGGGATGTCTTGCTCCCTGGCCAGACGGATCGCTTCAATTTTACCCTCGGTTCCCCTTGACCCGAACCCGCCGGGGATAACAAGGCCATCTAAGGCCTCCAGAAATGAGGCGTCTTTCAGGTCTGTGGTGTCGACCCACTTGAGATCTATCTTGCACCGGAAATGGGCGGAACAATGGTTGAATGACTCGATGATGGAGGCATAGGAGTCTTCCAGCCGGGTGTATTTCCCACACATGGCAATGGTAATGTTCCTGTCTGGGTTTTTGAGATTATCCACCAGGTTCTTCCACCGCCTCAAATCGGGTGGGCTGTAAATGTTGAGTTTTTTGTGGATAATCTCGGGGAGACCTTCATGCTCAAAAATAATGGGGATTTCGTAGATATCCTCCACGTCCAGGCCGGTGATGACCGCCTCGGGGTTGACATCGCAGAAACTGGCGATCTTGGCCTTGATTTCCTTGGTGAGAAAGTCGGGGCACCTGCCGATGATGATGTCGGGAAAGATTCCGCGCTGTTTTAGAAGATTGACGCTCTGCTGGGTGGGTTTGGATTTTTGTTCGTTGACCCCGTAGGGAATCGGCACGTAGGTGAGATGGATGTAAATGATATTCTCCCTCCCCACATCTTCTTTCATCTGGCGCATGGCTTCCAGAAAGAGTTCATTTTCAATATCGCCTACAGTTCCGCCGATCTCTATGATAACAAGATCCGGTTTTTCATCCCTCACCACCTCGAAGATGTGATTTTTTATGACATCGGTCACATGGGGGATGTACTGGACCGTTTTTCCAAGGTAATCTCCCCTTCGCTCCTTTTTTCTCACAGTGTCGAAGACCTTGCCCATGGTCAGGTTCCAATTGGATTTGCACGTGACCCCCAGGAACCTTTCATAGTGACCGAAATCCATGTCGACCTCTCCTCCGTCATCCAGGACAAAAACCTCTCCGTGCTCAAACGGATTCATGGTCCCCGGGTCTACATTGAGATAGCCGTCACACTTAATGGGTATGATCTTCAATTTTGAGGAAAGAAGGTGTCCGATAGAGGCGGCGGCGATCCCTTTGCCAAGGCCTGAAAGGACGCCGCCTGTGACCGAAATATATTTAGTGGACGTTTGCATGACGCACCTCTCCTTGCCTCAACATCGCCACGGTCCCGAAGCGTCCTGTTCTCCCTTCCCCCCGGTATGAGTAGAAGAGGTCGGTACGGCAGCGTGTGCAGATGTCGGAGATTTGAATGTTCTCTTGCCTGAGCCCTGCGTTTAGGAGTTGCCAGCGGCTGATGGCTTTTAGATCAAAATAGTCCGGTTTGACCCTGAATGCCTGAAAATCGTCCGGGAATATTGTCTTATAATCCACAAATTCGGCGCAACAGGGACCGAGGGAGGGTCCAATGCACGCCAGAAGGTTGCATTCCTCACAGCCGAAGTCAATTCTCATCCGTGCCGCAACCTTTTTGAGAATATTTGCCACATTTCCCCGCCAGCCGCAGTGGATAACGGCGACGACGTTCCGGTCAGGGTCGAAAAGAATAATCCCCTGGCAATCCGCCTGCTTTACCAAGACCGCAAGATCAGGGGCATTTGTGATGACGGCGTCTGCTGCCGGTATCTCCTTCCTGCCCACTTCGTCCCCTCTGCGAATCACGAGAATTCTGGTCCCATGGACCTGCTCCATGTATGTGAGCTGGCCGGCGCCGAGGGTACTCTTGATAAGGTCAAGATTCGCAGCGACATGACATGAAAGATCTCCCACATCATAACTGGTATTCAGACGATCATATGGCGGGCGGCTCGTCCCGCCGAGCCGGGTAAATACGGCATGTGAGAGCTGCGGATAACTGGAAAGGATGGAGTATCTGAGATATGGAACCGATTGCGCCATCCATCTCAGGCCGGGTCGGTCAGGCATGGTGTTCATGGGGAAGCAGACCCATCAGAGGGGAATCTCTTTATGCACTGATTTAGAGTCCTTGGCCGTGCATCCTCATTCAAACTATGACCCATCCGTCCGTGCCGCACGGTGAAATAACATAGAGGTCATCACGACACAGGCATTCTCACTTACCGCTGCTTCCTTCCGGACCTGACGGGGTTCGCAAGCGCCTGTTACGTGAGGTCCATGTCAACGCCGAATGCGACACAGGAGCAGGTGGTATCAGAGTTCTCCTGGAGGATTTTCAACCCCGCATGAGCGGATTTCGGGTCACAGGGCACCGCTAACTCCCCGTCTAGCACGACCAAGGGTCTCACCGTTTCTTACTTACTGGAGGTCTACCCGCTCTTTAAGCTCTTTTCCCACTTTAAAGAAAGGCAGTTTCTTGCTGGCCACCTTTATCATTTCCCCTGTCTTGGGATTTCGGCCCTGGTACCCGCCGTATTCTTTTACTTTGAAACTCCCGAGTCCTCTGATTTCAACCCTTTCACCTCTGACCAGGGCTGCTTCAATTTCTCCAAAGACAGTGTTCACCACCTCTTCCGCCTTTTTCAGGGGCAACTTCTCTTCTTTGGCCAAGGCTTCTATCATTTGCGATTTGTTCATTTTTCCCCCTTGTAAAGCCCTTTGCAAAATACCCTTTTCAAAATTCTTTCTGTGAAACGGTGTTTGTTTGCCGAAAAAGACTATCGTGTGGTTTGCGTCCGGGCATCTGGTTGCATGTGTGCATAATGCCCTTATCTGAAGACACGGAATCTCTCCTGATCGGTTGCGCAATCGAATAGAAAATAGTTGATCAGTGAGTTCAAGTCAAGGAGAAATCAGCAAAAATATTCTGTGAAGGATAAAAAAGGGCGTACCCCTCGGGAAGAGGCGTTTACATTTGCCCGTCTTTTCGCTATAAAGGCCAAACTCACGCACCCGGCCCCCGACCGCCTGGACCGAGACGTCGGGGATGTCCACCTCTCTTATTTTTCTTGAGGACCAGGTTCGGACTGATTTCTTTTTGATTACGCACTCAACCGCCATCAAGAGATTTACGAGTCCATGTTTGGGAGGGAGGTGATTATCAGGGCCGGAACAGTTACGTGTTCCCGAGTTCCGGCTGTGTGGGACCGGCGGAAGAAATCAGGATTGAAGCATATTTAAGAGCCAATATGAATCAGATCATCACGATCGACGGTCCGGCAGGTTCAGGGAAGAGCACCGTCAGCCGCATGCTGGCCAGGAGACTTAATTATGTATACCTGGATACCGGGGCGATGTACAGGGCGGTAGCTCTGGCAGCAAAAAGAAACAGCATAGATTTTCATGATGGCCGATCATTGGAAACGGCCTGCAGGAACATGGACCTTTGGTTTGACAGGGGGGAGGATCCGCCCAGACTCATCCTTGGCAAAGAAGACATCTCGGGTCTCATCCGGAGTCCTGAGTTGGACATGCTTTCCTCCAGCATTTCTGCCGTACGGGAGGTGCGGGAGGCCATGTCGGACCTCCAGCGAAACATGGCAAAGGACGGCGGAGTTGTGGCTGAAGGAAGAGACATGGGGACGGTGGTGTTTCCCGGGGCCGCCTGGAAGTTCTATCTGACGGCTTCTGCTGAGGCAAGGGCAGAAAGGAGATTCAGGGAGCGGCTGGCACGGGGAGAGGCGGTCACGGAGGAGGGGGTGGCAGAAGATCTACTAAAGAGGGATTATCAAGACAGGATGCGGGTTCTGTCCCCCTTAAGGCCTGCCGAAGATGCCATTATTATCGATTCCACGGCCTCAACAGCTCAAGAGGTAGTTGAGCGGATGCTGAAGCATATCAAGCACCGATAGCATTGCTCTGTCTGAGCAAATTGATGGAAATAATGGTTGATATCTTATTTTTGTTTTGATAAACTCAGAAATTTAGGGGATTCGGAGGGATTCAAGCAGGCAAAAACATTCAGGGGGTATCTACGTTAATGGAAAAGGAAACGAACTTTGTAACCCAGGAAGTAACCGAAGAGAACGAAACGACATCTTTAGACCCAGAGACGGATCGTGACACCACTTCTGGCAATGATTCGGACATGAAAGACACGGCGTCAGCTACCGAACCGGAAGACACACTCGAGGATGAACTGACGGTCCGGTCAGAGGACGAACTTGCTGAAGATTCTCAAGATTCCGACAGCTTTATGCAAATGTATGAAGAAAGCTTGAAGAGCATCCAGGAGGGGGAGGTCGTTTCGGGCGAGATTGTCCAGGTGGATAAGGAATATGTCCTGGTGGATATCGGTTACAAATCAGAAGGACAGATCGCTATTCGTGAGTTCATCGATGCCGATGGCCAGATGACGGCCAAGGTCGGTGACAGGATAGAGGTTCTTCTTGAGCGGAGAGAGGATGATGAAGGCGCGATCAAGCTCTCCAAGGAAAAGGCTGCAAAGATCAAGGTATGGGATAAGATCAGGGACATCTATGAAAGCGACCAGACGGTTAAGGGGACGATTGTATCGAGGGTAAAGGGCGGACTTTCTGTGGATATCGGTCTTCAGGCCTTTTTGCCCGGTTCTCAGGTCGATCTCCGGCCAATCAGGGATATGGACACTCTGGTGGGCACCGAGCATGAATTTAAGATAGTCAAATACAATAAGCGTCGCGGTAATATTGTTCTGTCCCGCCGGGCTTTATTGGAAGCCGAGCGAACGGCGATGAAAGAAAAAACCCTGAAGATCATCGAGGAGGGCTCTGTTCTCCGTGGGGTGGTAAAGAATATTACGGACTACGGGCTGTTTATCGATCTGGGGGGAATTGACGGGCTTGTCCACATTACCGACATGTCCTGGGGAAGGGTCGGGCATCCCTCTGAAATGCATCAGACCGGAGATGAGATTGAAGTAAAGGTCTTGAGTTTTGATAAGGAGCGGGAACGTGTTTCTCTCGGCATCAAGCAGTTGGCGCCTGATCCATGGAGTCAGGTCGAAGACAAATATCCCATCGGTACAAAAATTACCGGCCGGGTGGTCAGTCTGACGGATTATGGTGCCTTTGTTGAAGTGGAGCAAGGGGTGGAAGGACTGATACATGTGTCTGAAATGTCCTGGACCCGAAAGGTCAGGCATCCTTCACAGCTTCTGAGTATCGGAGAAACCATCGAAGCCGTTGTTCTGAATATGGATGTTGCCAGAAAACGGATCTCCCTCGGGATGAAACAGGTGGCCCCGAATCCATGGGATATCATAGAAGAAAAATATCCCGTCGGGACAACGATAGAGGGAAAGATTAAGAACATTACCGATTTTGGCGCCTTTATCGGGATCGATGAAGGGATAGACGGTCTGGTGCACATCTCTGATATGTCATGGACCAAGAGAATCAAGCATCCCTCGGAACTTTACAAAAAAGGGAATGAAGTGCGGGCTGTGGTGTTGAATATCGACAAGGAAAACGAGCGCTTTTCATTGGGTATCAAGCAGCTGACCACCGACCCGTGGGACGAAATCCCGATCAAGTACAAGCCGGGAACCCGAGTGACGGGAACAGTGACCAACGTGACGGATTTTGGGCTGTTTCTTGAGCTGGAAGAGGGAATCGAGGGGCTTGTTCATGTCTCCGAGATATCCGGGGACAAGAAGGGAAACCCCTTGTCGAGATTTCAGATAGACGATGTCATCCAGGCAAAGGTCATCAATGTCTCCCGTGATGAGAAAAAGATCGGCCTGTCCATCCGGAAGCTGGAAGAGACCAGTGAGAAGGATATTTTCAGAAGCTATCTGAACAGCAATCAGGAAGCCACCTCCAACCTTGGAGAGCTCTTGAGAGAAGAGATGATGAATCTGGGGCAGTCCCAATCCAGGAGGTCGGAATCAGAGGGCGCGGAGGGCCCTCAGGAGGAAGCACCGCTTGAACCTGAATCAGGAGAACACACGGAAACCGATAACGGCTCTCCGGAGGAATCGCAATCCGAATCCGACAAAGCATCTGAATAACACCCGTGCCGTGCTGGAAATATTCTATTCTGAACCCCCATCACCAGACGTCGGTCCGCGCCTGTCAACGGCCCGGATCTACGTCCGGCTTTTGGGTGAACCCTGAACAGTTGAAACCGCCAATGTGAACGATCAGCTGGATACATGTCAAGCAAGCGGCATTCCATATTCACAGTCCTGATGATCATCCTTGTCATTGCTGTGGTGTTGGGCGGCGCCATGGTGATGGTGCTGAAATCGCTGTCTCCCTCCTCAGGCTCGTTTTTCAGTGAAAAAATCGGTATCATCCCGGTGGAGGGAATTATTTCCTCCTCGCAGACCGTTACGTCTGATTTGGCCAAATTTAGAAAAGATGCAGCCATCAAGGCCATTGTCCTGAGGGTCAATTCTCCAGGGGGCGCAATCGCTCCCAGCCAGGAGATCTATCGCGAGATAGAAAAGACAATCCTTGTCAAGAAGGTGGTTGTGTCCATGGGAACGGTTGCCGCGTCCGGCGGGTATTACATCGCGGCCCCCGCCAGCAAGATCGTGGCCAATCCGGGCACGATTACCGGCAGTATCGGCGTGATCATGGAATTCGTTCGAATGGAAGAGCTGTTGAATAAGATCGGCGTTGATCTGGAGATCATGAAAAGCGGGGAATTCAAGGATATCGGCTCACCTGACAGGAAACTGACCCAGAGAGACCGAGAGATCCTTGATGCCATGATTACGGACATTCAGGATCAGTTCGAGGAAGCAATTGTCCGCGGTAGGCGGATTCCTCTTGAACAGGTTCAGAAGATCGCCGACGGTCGCATCTTTTCCGGGGCCCGTGCCAAGGAACTCGGTCTTGTGGACGTGCTGGGCAATTTTCAAGACGCCGTTGACATAACCAAAGAACTGGCCGGCATTACGGGAGATGTGACTCTGGTCTATGCCAAGAAGCGCAGGCTGGAGGTATTGGATCTCTTACTCGAGACAGGGGCCCGGTTAATCGCCGGGGTGCTGCGCAATCTGGAGGGACGGATCGAATACAGGTGGGACGGGATTTCGGGGCTTAATCTCAAAGGAAACTACTGACATCTCCTTTACCCACTCGTATAATCTCGGGCGCGTCGTTGATCAATGACACAACGCTTGAAGGACTTTGGTCAAACACCCCACCATCAATCACCATATCGAGATATGAACCATAGGCCTCCCTTATCTCCAGGGGATCGTCAAAGCCTGCACTGGTGCTGATGATGGGCCGGCCAAAGGTTCGTACAATGCCCAGGGTAATTCTGTTGTCCGGCACCCGGATGCCGACGGTTTTGCGTCGCGTCAGCATAATCCTCGGTACCAGGTTTGTCCCTTCCAGGATAAAGGTGTACGGTCCGGGAAGAAGCCGCTTCATGGTTTTGTAGGCATAATTGGAAACCTGGGCATATCGACTGATCTCTTTGAGACTGTCGCATACAAAGGAAAAGGGTTTGCTGAGAGGGCGTTTCTTGATCCTGTAAATGAGTTGGATCCCTTTCTTGTTGAAGAGGTCACACCCTATTCCATAAAAGGTGTCTGTGGGATAGGCAATGAGCCCCCCCTGCGCCAATGTTTCGCTGACGTGGTTGATGAGGCGCTGCTGCGGGTTCTCCGGATTAATGGAGAGCGCTACAGTCTTTTTTTTCGTTCCTGAATTCTTGATATTGGCCATGGTTTTTCCAGATCTCTACTATCTTGTTTTCCCGTGCCGCCATGAGGCCGTCACCAGGGAGCAGTGGACAACCAGAGGATTGATGCCGAGATGCCGGCAGCGTTGTCAGGGTCCTTGCAAATGAGTCTTGGCATAACAGGGCAGATCTTCTCCTTCCTGCTGGGGCTTTCTCTGGGAAGCTTCCTGAATGTTTGTATTCATCGCATTCCTCACAAACAGTCGATTCTCCATCCCCCGTCTTCGTGTCCCCATTGCGGTGAACGAATCCGGTTTTATGACAACATCCCCCTCCTGAGTTTTCTTTTTCTCATGGGGAAATGCCGTCACTGTCGACATCTTATTTCACTGCGCTATCCGATTGTGGAGTCGCTGATCGCTCTCTTGAGCCTCTTTCTGTTTACCACATATGGGATCAGTTTTCAATACCTTCTCTTACTCCTTTTCGCTGGCACACTGGTGACGATCAGCTTTATCGATCTGGACCACAGGATCATCCCCGATGTTCTCTCCCTGCCCGGAGTGGCGGCAGGATGGGCGGTTTCGTTGTTTCCCTGGAGCGTTTACTGGCTCGACTCGCTGATCGGGACACTGGCCGGAGGAGGGTCTCTGTATCTTGTGGCGATCGCGTATGAACGGATCACCGGAAGAGAGGGAATGGGCGGGGGCGATATCAAGCTGTTGGCCATGATCGGGGCGTGGATGGGCTGGCAGGCGCTCCCTTTGATCGTGCTCATCGCCTCGCTGACGGGTGCGGTCATCGGTATGGTCTTCATCCTCTGTGCCGGCGAAGGGTATCGGTTCAGGATACCTTTTGGTCCATTCCTTTCCTTAGGCACCCTGCTATACCTTTTCTTCGGACGGGATCTGACCAGGTGGTATTTCGGCTTATTCCTGTGAGGAGGTAGCGTCTTGGGGTTTCCCTTGTACAGCCTGAAGACCGGCATTGTGGCCTGTCTGAGCCTGCTGATCGTCTCTGCCATGCTTCTCATCAATATTGTAATGATCCGATTTGCAGAAAGGGACATGATCGATGCAAAGATAGAAATGGGGCACCTCCTTATTCACAGCATCGGACAGATAGCAGGTTATGAGATGATGACGCGGGAGGACTCTCAGGGGCCGCCCGCACCGGACCAGCGGCTCAGAGAGGAGATCGCCCAGGTACTCAAGAAGGGGGAATTCTCATCGGTTTTGATGGTCAGTGCCGAAGGGATGAGGATTCCCCGTATCGCCATGTGGGAAAACAACGGGGAAGATGCGTTTATCCATTGTATCGAGACCTTGAGAACGGAGCAGGCGTCTATTGAGTTTTTCGGGAAAATTTGGGGAGTAACCTGGTTTGCGCCGGAGAGGATCAGGATATGCGCGCCGATGGTTTTCAAGGGTAGAACGTTGGGCGCTGCGGCCATCGGCGCTGATCTCTTTCCCCTCTATCAGACATTAAGATCATCGGAGAGCGTGGTTCTGGGCTATATCTGCCTGAACACGATGATCCTGGTCCTGTTCGGGATTTATCTGCTTTCGCGAACCGTCCTAAAACCGATCCGGAGGCTTCTGACCATTACCGAGAAATTTGATGAATGGCCCGCCCTGGTTCCGGCGGGCGAGACCTCGAGAAATGAATTCGGGCAACTGTTCCGTTCTCTGAAGATGATGCTGACGCGGCTCGAGGAAAATAAGGAGGAACTTAAAGCACATATCGCCTCATTGGAAACGGCCAATAGAGAGATCAAGAAGGCCCAGAACGACATGATCCGTTCTGAAAAAATGGCTACGGCGGGACGCCTTGCCACCGGTGTGGCCCACGAGATCGGCAATCCTCTGGGCATTATCCTGGGCTATCTGGAATTGCTCAAGAGGGGGGACTTGAGCCGTGAGGAGAGGGACGATTTTTTGGGGCGAACCGAGGCGGAGGTAAACCGTATCCATCTGATCATTAGAGAACTTCTTGATTTTTCAAGGACATCAGGTCCTCACAGTGAAGAAACAGCGGTCCATGAACTCATCACGGAGACCGTGCATATGCTCAAATCTCAGCCGATGATGGAGCAGATTGATATTCAGCAGGCCCTGAAGGCGGAGAACGACCTTGTGCGGGCGAATGCTTCCCAGCTCAAGCAGGTTTTTCTAAACATCATACTCAATGCTGCCGATGCCATGTCGGATGCGGGGATGTCAGATCAATCGGATTCGCGGAAGATGCTGGAGATCGAGACCGACAATAATGACGGGTTCATTCGGGTGACTGTTACGGATACAGGTACGGGAATTCCATTGGAGGCCCAGGGCCGAATCTTTGATCCGTTCTTTACGACCAAGGCACCGGGAAAGGGCACCGGGCTCGGCCTCTCTGTCTGCTATACCATCATGAAAGGATTGGGAGGCGCCATTCGGGTTGAAAGTCCCGCCGGCAGGGGGACATGTGTAATTGTGGATATTCCCTTGGCCGTGAACCCGAAGCCAAGGGATTGAGAGATTTAAGAATTGAGGAATTAAGGAATCGGATCCAATTTTCAACCCTGAACCTGTGAAAGGGGAAACATGTCATGCCTCAACAACGTGTCCTCGTGATCGATGACGAAGAGAACATGCGGCATATGTTGAAGACACTATTGGAAAAAGCAGGCTACAGGGTCGTGTGCGCCGGCAATGGCATGGAGGGTCTGAAGCAGATGGCCGGCACTGACTTCGATTACATTCTCTGCGACATACGAATGCCCCTCATGGATGGCATGGCTTTCTTGAAAGAGGCGGTTTTGCAGCAGCCGGAGAAGATCTACATCATGATGTCGGCCTATGGGACAGTGGAAATCGCGCTGGAAGCCATCAATCAGGGGGCGTACGACTACATTTCAAAACCGTTCAAGACAGACGAGGTCCTCCTCACCTTGAAAAAGGCTGAGGAACGTGAGGCCCTCAGGAAAGAAAATCTGAGGCTTAAGGACAGAATCGGTGTGATCGAAAAACGATACTCGTTTGGAAATATTGTCGCCCGCAGTGAGCCTATGGCCCGCGTGTTTGAGCTTGTGGAGAAGGTGTCCGAGCACAAAACAACGGTTCTCATTACAGGGGAGAGCGGGACCGGCAAGGAGCTGATTGCCAGGGCGATTCACGCGAACAGTCCGAGATCTTCGGAGGCCCTGGTAAGCATCAACTGCGGCGGCATTCCAGAGAGCCTTCTTGAAAGCGAGCTGTTTGGGTACAAAAAGGGGGCCTTCACGAATGCCAACAGGGATAAACCGGGCCGCTTTGAGGAAGCGGACAAAGGAACCCTTTTCTTTGATGAGATCGGTGAAATGCCCTATTCCCTTCAGGTAAAATTGTTGCGGGCACTTCAGGAAGAGGAGATTACCCCCCTGGGGGGCGCGGGCTCAAGAAAGATCGATGTCCGGGTGGTTGCGGCCACATCGAAGGACCTGGAAAGAGAAGTGGCTGAGGGACGATTTCGTGAGGACCTCTATTATCGGATCCATGTCATGACCATTCATCTCCCCCCCTTGAGGACACGAAAGGGAGATGTTTCCCTGTTGATCGGTTATTTTGTAGACATATTTAACGAAAAGCTGAAGAAGAAGGTGGAAGGCCCCTCTTCCGATGCCATGGCCATGCTGATGGGATACGATTGGCCTGGCAATGTTAGAGAATTGGAAAATGTGATCGAAAGGGCCGTGCTCCTATCCGCGGGGCGATGGATAACGCCTGGAGAGCTCCCCCCCGAGTTGGTCGATGGGAGGGATGTTTCCAGGGAGATTTCCATCGGGGGGAGTCTTTCCATCAAGAAGGCCTCCAGGGATCTTCAGCGGAATCTGATTGTAAAGGCCTTGAAAGCCACCAATGGGAACAGGACCCAGGCGGCCAGGCTTCTGGAAGTCAGCAGGCCGATGCTCATCTCCAAGATCAAGGAGTACGGACTCTCCTGAATCCCATCCACAGATTTCGCCGATTAGGCAGATAACGCCATAAATCTCCGCATTCCTGAATTCCCCAATCCCTAAATCATATACCCCTTATATTCCCCCTTGTCACGCACCGGCGCGGACAAAACTCTGAGCTCACGGCCGCTTCGACTGATCCTGACATCGCTGGCATCCCCTCCCACGGTGTCACTGTAAGCGGCAGTGATGGCGGCCGCCATGTCGAGAGAGTTCTCGAAAAGCTCTCCGGAAAGAAGCACGGTGGGTCCGGGAACCGAAACCGACTTTAAGATGATATCCTGTTCACCTGCCAACTGCTGAATGATCTCATTCTCTTCCTTGTTTCTGCCCACCACCAGCTTTGTATGTGGCCCGATCCTGAAATGCCTGCCTGTTTTCAGAAGTTCCAGTTCCCGTATTTCCACTTCCGGCCTATCCGTTAATAAATCTTTCAGCCGACGGGAAAATCCCTTTTCGGTCAAGAGGCACCCCCCGCCCGGCAGGGGATAGTCAGATATATTGAGATGTCTTGCCATCTCCATCTGGGGCTTTCTGGAACGTCCCTGGAAATCGAAAAGCCGGTCCCGTTGTATCCAACCGTTTTCTTCAGGGAGGGTTGGCGGAAGGCGCTTTGCCGAGAGGGGCCTCAGCAGGAGCCGATGGAGCCCGCTTTCGTTGGCGACGCGATTCAGAGAGCCCCTGGTCTGAGACATGGGCCTCTGTCCCAGGACCTCACCCGTAAAGACGAAGGAGGCCCCTTCTGATTCCAGCATTTCGCCGGCGATTCGAAACATCAGGGCGTGACAGTCCACACAGGGATTCATGGCCCTGCCATACCCGGATTTGGGATGGCGGACCACCTCTAAGTGACGGCGGGTGATGTTTACCACCTTGAGCGCCAGGTTTATGGTGCGGGCGGACTTCCTGGCCTTGGCAGGCCCGAAAAAAGGCGTTTCAAAAAAAAGGGCCAGGACATCAATGCCCTGGGCCCTTACCACCTCAGCGGCCAACATGCTGTCGAGGCCACCAGAAAAAACGCAGATTGCCTTCATATCAGATTTCGTGATCTACAACCCTGCCTCTTTCAACGATTCCATCAGGGATTTCTGTTCTTTTGTCAGTTTCTTCGGAACGGCAATGTTGATTTCAACATAGGCATTTCCTTTACCCGTATCCTTATAGCGCGGCATGCCGTACCCCTTGAGCCGGAATTTGGCGTTATCCTGGGTTCCGGGAGGGATTTTCAGCTTCAACACCTTCTGTTCGATGGTCGGCACCTCGATTTCCGCGCCTAATGCGGCTTCAGAAAACCTGATCTTATGTTTTACGTAAAGATCCGCATCCTCCCTCCTGAAGATTGGGTGATCCAATTCCTTGATCTGTATATAGAGATCTCCCGATGGGCCCCCGTAAAGGCCGGGCTGCCCCTTTCCCTGTAATCTCAATTTCTGGCCCCCCTTCATTCCGGAAGGGATCTTGACAGAGAGTCTCTCCTGGCGCCCATCGACCTGATAGGCGATCGTCTTGTTCGTAACGTTGCTCAGTTCCTCTAGGGTCATCGGGAGTTCATAAACCAGGTTCTGACCCTTTGCACCCTGTCCATGGCCTTGGAAGCCGCCGGACCCTCGGCCGTACCCACCCATTCCACCATACATCTGGCTGAATGGATTCTGCCCCCTGCCGCCACCGCCAAAGCCGAATTCCCTGAAAATGCTGTTCAGATCGAAGCCCTTGAAGATATCTTCCTGTGTAAATCGATTTTGGAAGCCTTCCGCCCCGAACATATCGTATTGTTTTCGTTTTTCAGAATCCCGCAGCACAGCATAGGCTTCATTGAGATCCTTGAATGTTGCCTCGGCAGAGGTGTTCCCCTTGTTGTGGTCCGGGTGGTATTTAAGCGCCAGTTTACGATAGGCCTTCTTGATCTCTTCGGGGGAGGCTGACTTGGATACCCCTAATATTTTATAATAGTCTTTTCCAGGCATATTCTCGGGATGCTCAAAACTGTAAGTTGTACGTCTTCAAAAAACACACGCCGTACGGTGAAAAAAATACAGGACTGCAAAGTACGAATGACGTTTCAAATCTAATCACAGAGAGGGAGAAGTCAAGGAAACATAGGCGTATTACCGTTCGGGTTGAAACGCGATTCGGGTTGCTGGATACGGGTCCTTCCAAGGTGCCTCGCACGCCCCTATGCCTTGCGCCTAAGGCCCGGTTGTGGCTCACGCCTTGAGCCTTCTTTCCATGTGATATAGTGCTGCGCCGACCGGGGCAAAGGAAAGAAGGAAAATGTTCAGGACCGGAATTAAAAAAGGAAGCCCGAACCCTAAGTGAAAAGGGAGGGTTCTTAACATGAAACGGAATCGGGTTCTGAACGGGACGAGTTGTCTCGCCGCGATAAGGTCTGTATTATCCCATGCCAGGAAGACAGCGGCCACGGCCGACGAGAAGACTGCCACAAGAGGTCCCAAGGGCGTCAACCACCCGAAGATCATCAGGAGAATGGACAGGATGACCGGAATGATGGTCCGTGGTATCTCCTGACTGACAAGATAAACGAATGACGTAAAAAAAGATACGCCGACAGCGTTTTTTGCCTCTCCTCTGACCATGCGTTCTGTGATCCGTGACATGTAGTCCATGATGACCACACTGAACAGGATCTGGGAGATCAGATAGGAGATAACGGTCGATAGTCCCACCAGGAACAGGGAGAGAAGCCAGGATACGAGATGCCATAGCCACAGGATCCATTGGCTTGCCGGTTTTGCCCAGATAACCTTCAGGATGTCCTGGTGATAGATGAGAATCAGACTGGCAGAAATGATTGTAATCAGGACCACTACGCAGAACCTCAGAAGCCCCCAGAAAAGAAGCCTCGGGGTCTTGATCCCCAGAAACATGCCCCGAAAATTATAAGCGATGCCTTGAACAAAATCCATAATCAGGGTCTCCTGAATAATATATAACCTATTGTATTGTTTTTATAAATATATTATATCGGTCGTCGAAAAATGCAAGCAAATCGAGCGATTTTTCTCAAAACCCTTGCACCCATCGACGGGCAATTACGTACAGACACAGTGAAAAGCAGCTAAAATTCGTTAAGTTCCATCTACCGTTTGGCGGTCCATTAGTGGTCTCCAACCGGTGGTTCGATTCGCCTATCCCAATTTGCTGAATGATTCAGGAAGCCCTATGTGCTTATTTTAATGTCCCGGGGGGAGAAAGAGACCCCCGCGCGCGCCCGGAAAATTTTTGGGCTTTGCGCCATACCTTTTTTAGGTTGCGGCCGTTAGGCCGCCTTGGGAAGTTAGGAATTCCGAATGATCGCCGATTCGCTAAGATCGTGCGCAATCCGTAATCTCCGACTTTTTGTGAAATCGTTAATGTTAAAAGGGCCAATCGGGCGGTGTCGCCGCCATCAGGCCGCCGCCGCTATTTTCGGCGGCCTGGCCAGGATGGAGAGGGGGGTGACGATCAAAAGAAGGAGCGCCATAATCAGCCATGCCGGGCGATAGGTCCCGTATATGTCGAAACAAACCCCTGACAGGAGGGGGCTTGCCATGGTCCCGATGATGATGATGGCCATCATTATTCCCTGAATGGCGCCGAAGGCCTTGCGTCCAAAGTATTGGGCCTGCATGGTAAGTCTGAGGGTAATTACGCCGCCGTACCCGGGACCGAACAGCCCGACAAAAAGGGCCGCCATACCCAGGCCCTGGACATTGGCCAGGGCCAGCAGGCCCAGGGTCTGCAGGAGGAGGGCAAACGCCATGAGATATCGGGTGTCCACCCGGCCGGTGAGCCACCCCAGGGCAAACCTTCCCATGGCACTCACCAGGATGAGGAGAGATGCCGTGAGCCCCGCTGTTCCCCGGCTGAAATGGATGCTGACCAGATAGGGCATGATATGCACAACCACCGCGTGAAGCGCGGCCGCGGAAAGGGTCACGAGTATGGCCAGCATCCAGAACGCCCGGGTCTTGAGGGCTGCGCGGGCGGTGAATTCCTTTTCGCCCTCACTCTCCTGAGACAGGGTCGAGGTGGATCGACCCTGTTTCAAAGGGAGGACCTCGTCACCGTCGGGCAGGAGCCCGTATGGTTCCGGCCGGGTTCGTACAACCAATGCCGATGGGATGCCGATCGCCCACATGCCGATCCCCAGGATCACCAGGGTCTGCCGCCAGCCGTAGAGCCCTATGAGCCAGTTCACCAGATAGATGACCAGCCCGGCGATGCCCATGGTCGCGGAGAGGGTGCCCAGGGCCATGCCGCGTTTCTTCACAAACCAATTGGCTACGGCAGTCCAGCCGGGGACAGGGAAAAGGAGGCTCGATCCTACTGAGAGGAATATGAAAATGAGGTAAAAGGACCAGAGGGTCTGGATCCGGCTCAGGAGCATAAATCCGAGTCCTCCCAGGATGCTTCCCAGTACAAGAATACGCCGGGCGCCGTATCTGTCCGCTGCAAAACCAACAAGAGGGGAAGCGATGCCGCCCTCTATGCTTCTGAGGGAGGCGGCAAATGAGGTGGCGGCATAACTCCAGCCCAACTCATCCACAATCGGATTGAAAAAGGCCGTAAAGCCGTAATAGAAGGTCCCTGCCCCCCACACATGAATCAGGCTCGTGGCCAGAACGATCCACCAGCCGTAGAAAACCTTTGCCATCTATGTGCATCCTGCCCGTTATCATGTTATCTTTCACACTGAGGGGCCTACATTGGTCGTCATTTTTCCATCTGTCAAGCAGTTTGATGGGCAACGGGCGTTGGCGGCCTCTCTTTCTGATGGCAGGACAATGCTGAAACTCCTGACGCGGGCCCGCATATTGCGGGTTCGGGAAAAAACGGGGGGCTCAGATTCAGAGAAGCGGACAACAATTGTGCGGTCATCCAGAAAAGAGATAGGGAGCGGGGGTCAGCGAATCAGATCATCCGAAGCCCGGCAAGGGAGGGCCTGCCGGGCCTCGGAATAAAAGCGCCATGAACGGTAAAAGGGTTTTTGAAGTGGGTTGTGGCCTGAAAGCACCATGGGTCTGCTATCGACGCAACAGCTGTCTCGGATCCTGACTTTCTTCGAGAATAACCACTTCGACACGACGATTCTGCTGCCGTCCCGCCTCGGTATCGTTGCTGGCTACCGGATAGTCCTTGCCATACCCCTTTGAAATGATCCGATCCGGTCCTATCCCGCTGCGCAGGAGCGCATCTCTCACCGAATCGGCCCGGCGCTGAGATAGACCCAGATTATATTCCGCACTGCCGACGCCGTCGGTGTGCCCTTCCACAATGACCTTGCGCTCCGGATACTTTTTCAAGAATTCCGCTAACCGATAGATAGTGTTCATGGCCCCTGGCAAGAGCTGGGCTTTGTCGAACTCGAATAAAATATCTCCGAGCGTAAGTACGTAGCCCCTGTCCGTCTGTTTGGCCTTCAATTTTTCGAGTTCCTTTTGCAGTTCCTGGGCGGCCTGCTCGGCCTTTAATGCTTTTTCCCGCTCCAGTCGAGCCTGTTGAAGTGACATCTCAGCTTCCCGGCGGGCCTGCTGGGCCTGCTGGCGTGATATCCCGCTCCGCCTGCGTTCGAGCTCCGCTTTCAGGCGGGCCTGTTCTGCCTCATGTTCCCTTGCTTTAAGAAGGATTTGCTCTCTTTCCTGTCCGAGAAGGGTCAACTTTTCCCGGGCCATTTTGGTTTCAGATATCTCGGCAGCCAGTTGGGCCTTTTTTTCAGCAATATAGGCCAGGTGCGTGGCTTCTCCGAGGTCTTCAGCCTCTTTTGCCTGATCCAGTGCCTGACGTGCCTCGTAAAGCGCAACAGGAGCATTGGCAACGATATCGGGGTTTGACTGTGCGCTTTTTAGGGCGGCTTCTGCCCGATCAATGGCATCATTGGCTTTGGGGGTCGTGGCGCATCCTGTCAGAGCCACTGCAAGGAGGATCAGCAGGGCGAATCCCGGATAGCGGGATAGCGAAAAAATACGAATCCTTTTCATAATTATCTCCTTTTCGAACATTTCCACTCAGAAAATCATCAGTCCGTGGCTGGTTTCTGCTTTAACTCACGACGCAGGGTGTCTACGGTTTTCTGCAGCTCTTGAGCCGCTTCCAGAGATTTTGCACCTTGGGCCTTTTGTTCGGCAACCTGGGCATCCACAAAGGCCTCATCCGCGAGACGTCGCGCAGTCTCATATTCTTCCTTTTTCATGGCCTCTTCGGCTGCTTTCAGCTTGTCTTCCGCCAATCTTATCTCCAAAGGCGCATAGGCGACCGCGCCATTCTGCCGTGCCCGATCAATTGCCTGCTCGGCATTCCGTATCTTCTCTGAAGGCACCTTCCCGTTGGTTGCGCACGCTCCGATGGCCAGTGCCCAGAAGAATACGGCCATGATGCCTATGGACCCCGCCATTCTCTTTTTCCCCATGATCTTTACCTCCTCATTTAGTCCAGGTCGTTCACAAAAAAAGTCCCGGCAAGCTCCTTCTCCAGTTCTGGTGATAGTCACGGACCATCATTTGAAATACTTTCCAGCATCGCACTCTCTTCGCGGGAAAAGGAGGTTCCCAGCAATGGAAGACATTATGTTTGTGTTTCAACCTTCCAACAATGGGGTAAAAACCCTATTTGCATGGGGTAAGAACCTTAAATTTCCTCATGCCGATCCGGAGGTGGAATCTTCGGTGGTGACTTCTCCCCACCCTGCGGAGGAGTTGGTACCGTTCACGCGGATTAATCCTTGTTCCATTGAAGCGGGTTCCACAGCCTCCAGAAGGCCGGGAACGACTTCTCCACGCAGGCCTTATCCTGAAGGTCGAGGTGTGGAACCCGTAAACCCACTACTGACAGAGCCATGGCCAGACGATGATCGTTGTGAGGATCTGTCAGAGTCCCTGTCAGGGGCGCGCCTCCGTCGATAATGAGACCATCCGGAAGTTCTCTCACACGGCCCCCGATACGGCCCCATTCGAGTGCCAGGGCATTCAGCCGGTCGCTCTCCTTGTGCCTGAGGTGGGCAACGTTTCGAATGGCCGTCCTTCCCCTGGCAAAGAGCGCCACTGCCGCCAGGGTTGGGACCATGTCCGGAAGATCACTCATATCCACGTCTATCCCTGAAAGATTCCCGCCGTGAACGGTCACAGAATCGGATGCCTTTTCGATGATACACCCCATCCTCTCCAAGATTTCCAGAAACCTGATATCGCCCTGCCGGGTCGTATACGGATGGATATTACTGGTGACGATTTTCCCGCCGGTGACCGCTGCCCCGGCCCAGAAATAGGATGCGGAAGAGGCATCCCCCGGGATGGTCAATTCCCGGGCTTTATAGCCCTGACCTGAAGAGACTTGGAACCATCCATAATGATCCCGATGGGTGCGGATCCCGAACTGATCCATTACCTGGAGGGTCATGTCCACGTATGGGCTTGAGACCAGTCGTCCTGTGACCTCCACATCGATATCAGCGTCTGCATAGGGGGCTGACAGGAGGAGGGACGAGAGAAACTGGCTGCTCTGATTTCCTGATACGGAAACCCTTCCGCCCCGGATGCCGCCGGCCCGGATGCGCACCGGAGGACACCCCTCCTGTTCAATGCAGGAGGCGTTAACCCCTAAACTGTTGAGGGCCGCAACCAGAGGACCGATCGGCCGCTGCTTCATCCTCTCTGTGCCGGTCATCAAAAACTCACCCCTGCACAGGGCCACCACCGACAGAAGGAGCCGAAAGGAGGTTCCGGAATTGCCCAGATAGAGCTTTCCTCTAAAAGGACCTGTGCCGATCGATCTGCCTCGCCCCTCCACAATCAGGCTATCCCTGTCTATGGCGATCATTACGCCCAGCTTGCGCAAGGCGTTGATGGTATAGAGGGTGTCTTCGCATTCCAGGAAATGGTTGAGCACACTCTTCCCGTTTGCCAGGCTGGCGGCTATGACGGCCCTGTGGGTAACGCTCTTGGAGCCGGGTATTCGAACCACCGCGTTTAATCTGGATGGGGGGTCGATGTACGTCATTTCTGTCCCGGAAGGGCCTCCTTTATCGCCATATTCATAATCGACAGCGGCGGTTCAATCCCTGTCCACAGCCTGAATTGTTCGGCCCCTTGATGAATCAACATCCGGGTGCCGCTGATGGTGATGCAGCCCCTTGCCCTGGCCATTCTCAGGAGCCGGGTCTCAGAGGGGTGATAAACGATGTCCATGACCACCATTCCCTGTTTCAAGATCCGCTCGGGGACCGGGCACTGATCCACATGGGGCCACATTCCGACGGGCGTGGTCTGAATCAGGAGATCGCCACTGGCCGCTGCAATATCCCCCAAAGGGATGAATTCGCATCCTAATGAGCGGGCAAGCCCTTCTCCGCGATGGCGGGACCGGTTGACCACCGATAGCGTGGCCCCGTTTTCTTTGAGAGTGAACCCGATGGCGCGTGCCGCACCCCCTGCTCCCACGAGGATGCAGCGCTTTCCAAAAAGATCCATCTCTTCTTGCAGCGCTTTTAAGGCCCCGAGAGCGTCGGTATTATATCCCATCAGGCCGTTGGTTGTATTCACGATGGTGTTGACCGCACCGATCTTTTTTGCAAGGGGATCCATTTCACTGAGATATGGGATCACCGATGACTTGAAGGGGGTCGTAACACTTACCCCTCTGATGCCGAGCGCCTGTATTCCCCGTGCACATGCCCCAATATCTTCGGGTTCAAAGGCGAGGTAGACCGCATTGAGACCTATCGCGGAAAAAGCGGCATTGTGAAGCGCCGGGCTGAGGGAATGCCTGACCGGGTTTCCTATCACACCATAAAGCTCGGTGTACTGATCCACCCTTGTGGCAGGAGCGTTTTCCATATGTTCCTCGCTGCTGGATGATCCCCTGGCGCCTTGCGCCTCATATTGGTCGCGTTTCTACTGGATATTCTGCCGGAGCCGGTTGAGAAACTTCTGCATCTCTTCATAATCCCTTCCCCTGATAATGTGGGTCAGATAGGTGAGGCTGGAACTGATGGCCTCGATCTGCCTGACCGTGTGGGGATTGAACATGATCTCGGAAAGAAGGTGATCATCCTCAGAAAAGAGTCCTCTTGCAATATCGAGATGTTTTCTAAAAGTGGTCCCGGGGGCCTCCTGTTGTTTCATGGTGGCTGCAAACATCATGCTTGAGGCAAAGGGGATGGAGAGGGAATAGGCGATTGTCTGATCATGTTCGTCAAAGGTGTACTCGTAGACATTGAGACGAATCCCTTCATAGAGATTCCTGAAAAAGGCCTTTCCCTCCTCGTCGGACTCCTTGATGATGATGGCATTTTCATTTCGGAGGTCCCTGATATTGGCAAAGGTAGGACCGAACATGGGATGGGTGGAGACGAATCTCCTTCCCAGGCTCCTATACAGCGCGTGTATTCCGGTCTTTACCGAGGCGATGTCCGAAAGGATGCATTCCTCGGACAGGTGGGGAAGAAAATCTTCAAATGCCTCACGGATATTGGCGATGCTCACTGCGTTAATGAGGATCTCGGGGTCGAACCCCTTTGCCTCGGAGGGTTCAAGAATCCTTGTAACGTTGAAGAAGTATTTGAGCTTTCTTCGGTCCAGGTCGTAAACAGCCATTTCGTGATCGAGGCAGAGCTCTTCCACCAGCCACGCACCCATATGACCGGCACCCAGTATGAGTATCTTCATCGGACCCTCCTCTCTGTGTAGCATCCCATCAGCCGGAACCGGGTCGTCATCTTTTCGACCTCTTTAAGTGCTTCCATGACGGGCCGGTCCTGGTCCGACCCCTCGAAATCGAGGAAAAAGGCATAGTCACCGGGCTCATTGGGAATCGACTCTATCCGTGTGAGGTTGATTGTCTTCTCCGCAAATACCTGGAGCACATTAAAGAGCGTACCCGCCTTGTGCGCCGTGGAAAAAACAACAGAGCATTTGTCCCCCTTTCCAACGGCCTTTTCCCTGGCCAGGACAAGAAATCGAGTCATATTCCTCTCCATGTCCTCTACGCCTTCCTTTATAAGCTCCAGGTCATACAATTGGGCGGAGAGCCGGCTCGCAATAGCTGCAGATCGCTTGGGCCGTGCTTCTGCGAGCATTTTTGCGGCGCCGGCAGTATCTGAATAAGGCATCGGCTCGAGTTTATTCCGTGCAAGGAATTGACGGCATTGGGAAAGGGCCTGGGGATGGGAAAAGACGCTCCGGATCTCTCTGTGGTCCGTTTCAGGGAGTGCAAGGAGACAATGGCGTACGGGGAGTTCAATGGCCCCGACCACATGGAGATCGACACGGATGAGGAGTTGATTGACCTGGTCCACGGAACCGCCCAGTGTGTTTTCCACGGGAACGATGCCATAGTCGTAGAGTCCGGATTGAACCCCTTCGAAGACATCCGCGAACGTATTGCATGGAAAGGGGACCATGCGGCTGTTCCAGAGGATGGACGCCTCTTCACTGTAAGCCCCATGTTCTCCCTGAAACGCAATGAGATCGTAATGATCGCGCTGGAGTCTCTTGCTTTCGTGAATGATGCCGTCAAAGATTTTTTCTACAAATCCCGCGTGAATGAGCCCTGAGTGGCGATTTCGTATTCTATCCAGGATCTCCTTTTCTCTCTTGACGTCCTCAACCTCGGTCTTGAACTTTTTCGCTATCAGGACCTGTTCCATCCTGCTGTTTAAAAGCTGCAGGATCTGCCCATCAATGCTGTCGATCTTTTTCCTGATCTCTTTCAGATTCATGATTCACCTCGTTAAACATCTTTTTGAACATAATCGTTTTTCGCAGGCGCTGTGCCTGCAGGCGGGTATGTATTCACAAATCCCGCCCCATATCGCATCATAGGACAATATCTAAAGCGGATAATCGCAACCAAGACGGCTGGTGCTGTCCCGTCATTCCGGCATGCCCTTAGCCGGAATCCAGTCCGCCGTATTTCTGGATTCCGGCCGGGAACGTGCCGGAATGACGGCAGGCTAAGCGTGCAAAGGAAGGATGGCCATATTTCCTTGTCTTTCACGACAGAAGACCGGGAAATAAGGTATTCACGTACGGATCGATCCGCTCCTGCCCATCCTCCCATACTCATCATCAAAGAACAGAAATATTAGTTGCATTCGAATCGATTCACGCCGGCAAATATCATAACGCCATCGGCGACGCGCCGCCGCATATTGTGTCTCCCAATTCATGGATCGGCATCTCTTCCACCACCGCGTGGCCCATCGCCTTGAGGAGCACAAAACGGATGCTGCTCCCATTTCGTTTTTTATCCTTTCTTATGGCGTCAAGAAGCTCCCCGGGTGCACAGTGAGAGCGGATTGGAAGCCCGAGTTTCCTAATGAGTGCCTCTATTCGTTCCGCCGTTTCAAGGGTCAAATATCCCCTTTTGTGGGACAATCTTGAAGCGATGGCCATACCGATGCCGACCGCCTCACCGTGGGAGATGCCTGTCGTCTTTTCAATGGCGTGGCCGAATGTGTGTCCGAAATTGAGCTTCCGCCGCTCGCCCCCCTCTTCTTCATCCCTGTTTACAATGGCTGATTTTACGGCCACAGAATCACAGACGAGTTTCTCTATCACCTCCGGGTCCAGGGAGACTCCCCTTTCATAATTGGTCTCAAGATATGAGAACAGTTCAGGGTCCCCGATAACAGCATGTTTTACGATCTCGGCGAAGCCCGAGAGGAGTTCCCTTCGAGGGAGGGTCTTCAGAAGATTCAGGTCGCAGATAACGAATTGCGGCTGATTAAAGACCCCGAGCATGTTCTTGTAGCCGCCGAGGTTGACGCCGTTTTTCCCGCCGATGCCGGCGTCCACCTGGGACAGGAGGGTGGTGGAAACGAATCCGAATGGGACGCCCCGCATGTATATGGAGGCGACAAAGCCTGTAATGTCGGAAACAACTCCCCCACCCACTCCTACAATAAAGGATGACCGGTCCGCTCCGATCTTCATGAGCTTCAGGCATATCTCTCTGACCGTCTCCAATGATTTTGCCTTTTCGCCGCTCTGGATCTCTATCAGGTGACAGGGGGGGATGTCTTTTTGATAATGACGCATGATATTCACGTCCGTGATAATGACCGTCTTTTCCAACGGCGCATAGCTACCGATGGATCTGATCGACTCTCCCATCAGGATGGCGGAGGTACCTCTGCGGCCGTCTACCCGGATGACTTTCATGGTTCGCCTGCTCCAAGTCGATGCGGTGACTTTCCATTCAGTTTGTTCATGCAGGACCCTAATACGGTCAATTTCTTCATCAGTCCCCCGAACATATCCGGCGACATGGCCTGATCTTTGTCGCACATGGCCTCACCCGGCCTGCAGTGCACCTCAACCATAATGCCGTCGGCCCCGGCGGCCATGGCAGCGAGACTCATCGATTCGATAATGCTTAACCGGCCGGTTCCGTGGGAGGGATCCACAATAATGGGGAGGTGGGAGGTCTCCTTCACGGAGGGGACGATGCTGAGATCCAGGGTATTTCGGGTGTACGTCTCAAATGTCCTTATCCCCCGTTCACAAAGGATAACACTCGGGTTTCCGGCTGCAAGGATATACTCGGCACAATTCAACCATTCTTTGAGGGTTGAATACATCCCCCTTTTCAGGAGGACAGGCTTGTCGAGTTTTCCAACCTCTTTGAGGAGCGAAAAATTCTGCATGTTTCGCGTGCCGATCTGTAGGACATCCGCATATTCGGACACCCATGACACATCCCGCGGGTCGGTGACCTCGGTGACAATCGGCAGCCCTGTGGCGTGTTTGGCCTTTTCGAGGATCTTGAGGCCCTGAAGGCCGAGCCCCTGGAAATCGTATGGCGATGTCCTCGGCTTGAATGCACCACCCCTGAGCATATTGGCGCCCGCCGCCTTCACCTCTTGTGCGGTCTTGATGGTCTGTTCCTCGCTCTCCACACTGCAAGGGCCTGCAATCACCACAAAATCCTCGCCGAATCGGACATTCCCGGCCGATATGACCGACCGAACCAAGTGATCTCCGTTCAGCGAGGCAAGTCTAAGCGCGTTCATCTCGAATCATCTCCTTTTGCATATGCGGGTTTCATTCCTATCCCTCTCCCTAGCCTTGAACCTTTGAACCCTGAACCTCTGAACCTGTTTTCATGATGAAGGGCACAAAAAAACCGTGGTCGATCTGCCAGCCCACGGTCTCTTTTTTGCACAAACTCCATTAGACCAAGGGCGGACCGGTGCACCAGAAAAAATAATAATAGAGCTTATGCCAGTCTCTTTTCGACATCCTGTCTCCTGTTACCCTGTCGGTTACCATAAGGACTTCGACCTCAGATAGTGATCAACCAGCACAATGGCCGCCATCGCCTTTAACACCGGCACTATGCGGGGAACGGCAGAGGTATCGAATCGCCCCTCCAGTTTCAACCGGGCAGGACGGCCTTCCCTGTCAATGGTCTCCTGCGCCATCATAATGGAGGGAATGGGCTTGATTGCGGCGCGAAGGACAATGTCGTCTCCATTTGAAATACCCCCCAGTATTCCGCCTGCATGATTCGTCACAAAACCCGTCGGCGTTATCGGGTCATTGTTTTGAGACCCCTTCAGCCTGGCCGCGCCGAAGCCTGCCCCGATTTCTACCCCCTTTACAGCGCCCACGGACATCACCCCTTTGGCAAGATCCGCACTCAGCTTATCAAATACCGGCTCGCCCAATCCCGCAGGACATCCGGTGATTCGAAGCTCCACAATACCGCCTATGGAATCGCCAGCCTCCCTTGCCCTTGAAAGTACTTCTCCTATTTTGTCTACGACAGTCACGTCAGGACAGTAAAAAGGGTTTTTATGGACAGCATCGAGATCGATATGCTCTGCCCGGATGCCCCCCATCTCCAGGGTGTAAGCAGCAATTCGTACCTCTACCGGCGCAAGAATTTTTTGGGCGATGACGCCGGCGGCAACCCTTGCGGCGGTCTCGCGTGCAGAAGACCTCCCCCCGCCCCTGAAGTCAAAATGACCGTATTTTTTAAAATAGGTATAATCCGCGTGGCCCGGCCTGAACAGTCTGCGAAGAATCTCATAAGGCGCGCTCTTTACGTCCTGATTGCGGATAAAAAGGGCAATCGGCGTCCCGACGGTAACCCCCTCAAAGACACCCGAGAAGATTTCCACCCTGTCCGGTTCGGATCGGGGCGTATCCACAGGGGTGCGACCGGGTCTTCGTCTTGCCATCTCACTGACGAAATCATCTTCCGAGAGAGGGATGCCTGGCGGACAGCCGTCTATTACCGCACCGACTCCCTTACCGTGCGATTCTCCAAAGGTCGTTATCCTGAATACCTTCCCGAATGAATTTGCTGCCATCTTAAGCGGTCCTCACGGGGTTGCCCCTAAGTTCATGCGGGAGAGCCCTCATAATCGCCCGTTCCACCTCCTGAGGCGATCGGGTGTCGGTACGGAGCGTCCAGTCGCTGGCCTGTTCATAGGCAGCTCTCCGTTCACGGAGCATTATATCCACTTCTTCCAGAGGATCGTTCTCTGAGAGCGGGGGCCGAATGTGTCCCAGCTGCTGTGCCCGGGCCATCCTCTCCCTGATGGCCGCCGCCCCTGCGTCAAGCCACACCACCCACCCATTTCTTCTCAGCTTCTGGACGTTCATATGGTTCATCACCGCGCCTCCGCCTGTGGCAATGACCACATTGTCGCTTGAGGCGCTCTCGTTAATGACCGTCCTTTCCACATTCCTGAAATCGTTCCATCCGTATTGAGTTACATAGGAATCGATAGGCATACATGTCTTTACCTCAATGAGATGGTCCGTATCCAAGAAATGCCTTTTTAGATCCCGGGCCAATATCCTGCCCACACGCGTCTTACCGCTGCATCGGTAACCGATCAAGACAATGTTCATAATATCTGTTTGCACCTGAGCAAAAAAAAGGCCGTGGGCAATTTGCTTACCCACGGCCTTGAAACTTGAGAAATCAGCTTATCAGCACATGGGCATACCTCTTCCCCAAAAGTAAAAATAAGAATAGAGGCTCTGCCATGACCGATAACTGAAAATCATTTTTGTCGCTGATCCTTTCAAACTGCATGGAGTGGTGAATTAGTAAATCACCCAAACGATTTTGTCAAGATAAATTATTGAAGGATGCTGAAATAATATTTTTCGCAAAATTGCAGTCTTCGGAAATTTGGCAAAGGTCCGGCAGGGGGTCTCATATAAAGCAATGCAACAATAAGGGGCGGGAATCCCCAACATCTTCCTCGGTCCCTTCGTTATTTTCTGTAAAATATTTTTTAGATTTCGCCTATAAACACCCAAGCGCGGCCATTTTTTGAATTGCCTTGAAAAAATATCTTGACATGTGAAATCTGAAAGAATAAAATCTTTGCTTATTTTTAATTATTCCATCGATTGGGTTTTGTGATCATGTCCGATTTTTTGCATAAGGTTATCGTCATTATCAGCGCAGCAGGGATCAGCCTTTCCCTGTTGCTTCTCCTTTTGGTCGTCAGACTCAAATTTCCAGGCCTGATAATGACATGATTTAAGCAAAACTCTTTAAAATCCGTTATCAGGCAAACCTGATAACGGATTTTTTTTTGGGAAAATTCTTTGGAGACAAAAATTATGAAAGATCAAATTACCCTTTACGATACGACAATGCGGGATGGGACCCAGGGTGAATACATCAATCTTACGGCTGAAGATAAGTTCCGTATCGCAAAGAAACTGGATGACTTTGGGATCCCCTATGTTGAGGGGGGATGGCCGGGTTCCAACCCAAAAGATGTCCGTTTTTTCGAGATGACCAGAGGGACTGATTTCAAGAATTCCCGAATGACCGCCTTCTCCAGCACATGCAGACCCGGCACCGTCCCCCGGGATGACGACAACATCCGGGCGCTCCTCAAGACCGAAACCGCGACAGTAACCCTCTTCGGGAAGAGCTGGGATCTTCATGCCACAGAGATCCTGGGGGTCTCCCTGAAGGAAAACCTGAGGATGATCCGGGAGACCGTGGCATATCTGAAAGGGGAGGGGAGGGAGGTCATCTATGATGCGGAGCATTTTTTTGACGGCGTTCAGGCCAATCCTTCCTATGCCATGGAGACATTGAAGGCCGCAGAAGAGGGGGGCGCGGACACCATCGTGCTCTGCGACACCAACGGCGGAAGAATGCCCTGGGAGATTGCGGAAATGGTAAGGGATGTTGCGGGGCGTCTTCAGGTCCCGATCGGCATCCACGCCCATAATGACTGCGGGCTTGCCCTGGCCAATTCACTGGCCGCGGTGGAGGCAGGCGCCCGAATGGTCCAGGGGACCATCAACGGATATGGAGAGCGGTGCGGCAATGTGGATTTGATCGGTGTCATCGGGAATCTCCAGTTAAAGATGGGGTATTCCTGTGTCCCGGAAGAGAGGCTCAGGCAGCTCACCGAACTCTCCCGGTATGTGAGTGAAGTGGCCAATGTGCCGCCCATGAATCAGCGGCCTTTTGTGGGGCAGAGCGCCTTTGCCCATAAAGGCGGGGTCCACGTCAGCGCCGTTCAGAAAAACCCGGCGGCCTATGAGCATATGGATCCGAAACAGGTGGGGAATCGGCGAAGGGTCCTGGTCTCGGATCTCTCCGGAAAGAGCAACATCGCCTACAAGGCCCGGGAGATGGAGATCAAACTGGGGGGAAACGGTTTTGACAGCCAGAAGATCGTCAGTGAGATCAAGAGACTGGAAGACGAGGGATACCAGTTCGATGCTGCGGAAGGATCTCTGGAACTTATGATAAAGAAGGTTACGGGCCAGTTCCGGGAGCCCTTTGCCCTGGAGTCCTTCAGGGTGACCACCGAAAAAAACCGTCTGGGCCCGAGTGCCTGTCAGGCCACCATTAAGATCTCTGTAGGGGATGAAGAGGAGATTACCGCAGCAGAAGGAGATGGGCCGGTAAATGCCCTGGACAATGCCTTGAGAAAGGCCCTCACCAAGTTCTTTCCCCAGATCGGGGAAATGGGACTCGTGGATTTCAAGGTTCGCGTGATCGACGGGAGTTGGGGAACCGGATCAAAGGTCCGGGTTCAGATCGAGTCGCGGGATTCCAAGGAGATCTGGTCCACTCTCGGCGTTTCGGAAAACATCATCGAGGCGAGCTGGCAGGCCCTTGCGGACAGCTTTCAGTATAAACTCAGCAAGGAAACAGGAGCTGTTTTATGAAGATTAACCATAGAGGTCGTTCCACGGAGGAATGCGCCGCAGACGCTCACAACCCGGGCAGTCTGCGGAGGGTCCTTGTGAGGGATTGCAGATCCAGGACGTGAAGAGGGTTTCGATGTAATCAATTCATAAGGAGATGCTATTATGGAAGACCGTGTCGTTATATTTGATACAACACTGAGGGACGGGGAACAATCCCCGGGCGCCAGCATGAATGTGGCTGAAAAGCTCAGATTGGCCAACCAGTTGGAAAAATTGGGGGTGGACGTCCTGGAGGCAGGGTTTCCCGCCTCATCCCCGGGCGATTTCGAATCGGTCCGGATGATCGCGAACAAGGTCCGAAATGTCCAGGTAACCGCCCTTGCCAGGACATCCAGAAATGATATCGACAGGGCATGGGAGGCTATCCGCGACGGCGCCAACCCGCGGATCCACACCTTTATTGCTACCTCGGACATCCACTTGAAGCACAAATTGAATATGGATCGGGATCAGGTGATTCAAGAGGCCGTGGATGCAGTAAAATATGCAAAGGGATTCACAGACAATGTGGAATTTTCAGCAGAAGACGGGACGCGGTCCGACAGGGACTACCTCTGCAAGGTGTTTGAGGCGGTGATCCATGCCGGAGCCACTACCGTCAACCTGCCGGACACGGTCGGCTACGCAATTCCCGAAGAGTTTTTCACGCTGATTACCTATGTCAGAGAACATACGCCCAATATTCACAAGGCCATCCTGAGCGTTCACTGCCACAATGACCTGGGACTGGCCACGGCCAATACCCTGGCTGGAATCCGGGCCGGGGCGCGCCAGGCAGAGGTTACCGTAAACGGCATCGGCGAGCGCGCCGGTAACACCTCCCTGGAGGAGGTCGTCATGACCCTCCATACCCGGAAGGATCTGGTGAACCTCAACACCTCCATCCATGCCAATGAGATCCACCCCACCAGCAGGCTTACCTCCCTGATCACCGGTATTGTGGTGCAGCCCAACAAGGCGATTGTAGGGGCGAACGCATTTGCCCATGAGGCCGGGATTCATCAGGACGGTGTTTTGAAGAACCCCATGACCTATGAGATCATGGCGCCCGAGACCGTGGGCCTGTCCAGGAACCGCCTGGTCCTAGGAAAACATTCGGGCCGACATGCCTTCAGGGATAAACTGGCCCAGATGGGCTATGAGCTGTCAACCGAGGAATTGAACCGGCTTTTCGGAAAGTTTAAGGAGTTGAGCGATAAACGAAAAGAGATCCTGGAAGAAGACATAGAGGTCCTGGTGGCGGAGGAGATCCTGCGCGTTCCGGATCATTATGAACTGGCCTATCTCAATGTGGTGAGCGGTACGGTGGAGATCCCTACGGCGACCGTCAAGCTCAGGATCAGCGGGGAGGAGGTCAAGAGCGCCGGGTTCGGTGTGGGACCCATCGATGCCACATTCAATACCATCGCCAAGATGACCGGGAGCAGCTCAAAATTGATGCGATTCTCAGTTAATGCCATCACCGGAGGGATGGATGCCCAGGGCGAGGTGATCGTTCGGCTGCAGGAAAACGGATTGGTAGCCTTAGGCAAGGGGGCGGACCCGGACATTATTACTGCCAGCGCAAAGGCCTATATCAACGGGTTGAATCGTCTGGAATATCTGAAGAAGAATCCGAGACTGTCACCCAACGAGGGGCTCCGGTGAGAAAGGAGGGCGATGAGCCGAAATCTCAAAGCTCAAAGCTGAAAGCCACACGTGACAAGCAACCAGGGGAGGAGGCGCAGGCGTTAGGCGCAAGGGGTTTTCCGGCAACGGGCACCCCGCAACGGGGACCTTTGAACCTTAAACCTCTGAACCTGTGGTTTTTTATAGGGCAAATCTGATGCGAAGAGAGGAAAGCAATCCATGGCGATGACCATTACGGAGAAGATCCTTGCGGCACATGCAGGGAGGGAGAGCGTAAGTCCGGACGAATTGATCGAGGTCCGGGTGGATCTGGCCCTGGCCAATGATATTACCGCTCCCATGGCGATTCGGGTGTTTAACGAACTGGGGAAGGATGCGGTCTTTGACCGGCAAAAGGTTGCGCTGATCCAGGATCATTTTGTGCCGAACAAGGACATCGCATCGGCCCAACAGGTGAAATTGATGCGGGAGTTTGCCCGAAAGCATCGGATCCGGCATTTTTTTGAACTGGGCGAGACCGGGATTGAACATGTCATCCTGCCGGAAAAGGGGCTTGTTTGTCCGGGCGATCTAGTTATCGGTGCGGACAGTCATACCTGCACCTACGGTGCGCTCGGGGCCTTTTCAGCGGGCATGGGGAGCACCGACCTGGGCGCCATCCTGGCCACGGGGAAGACATGGCTCAAGGTGCCTGCAACCATACGACTCGTCTATGAGGGGAGCCTCCGCCCATGGGTGGGGGGGAAGGACCTTATCTTGTATACCCTCGGTCTTCTGGGGGTGGAAGGCGCTGTTTACAAGTCCCTGGAATTTACCGGGGATGCGGTTGACCGGCTTTCCATGTCGCACCGATTTACCATGGCCAACATGGCTGTTGAGGCAGGGGCCAAAAACGGGATCTTTGCGCCGGATGAGACCACCAGTGCCTATATGAAAGGACGATCGGCCCGGCCCGGCCGTTATTTCAACAGCGACCCTGATGCCGGCTATGAACAGGAAATCCGGATTCCGGTGGACGACATGGAGCCTCAGGTGGCCCTCCCCCATTCGCCGGACAAGGTAAAACCCGTATCCAAACTGGATGCCATTCCCTTGGATCAGGTCTTTCTGGGATCGTGCACCAACGGGCGTCTGGAAGACCTGCGGGAAGCAGCCGGCCTGCTCAAGGGGCAGAAGACGGCGGCGGGGACCCGGTTCATCGTGATTCCCGGCTCCCCGTTCATTTACAAAGAGGCCATAAAGGAAGGCATTATCGAGGCCTTCCTGGAGGCGGGGGCGGTGATCGGCCCCCCCTGCTGCGGGCCCTGTCTCGGTGGACACATGGGGATCCTGGCAGAAGGGGAACGGGCCCTTTCCACCAGCAACCGGAATTTTCTCGGCCGTATGGGGCATCCCAAGAGCGAGGTCTATCTGGCAAGTCCGGCCGTAGCCGCGGCCTCTGCCGTCATGGGGCACATCGCATCCCCGGATGCGCTTTAGGATTGGGCGATTGATATCTGCGTAATCTGTGGATGGGATTGAGGTTCTATGTCTGCAACTTCTGAACAAGTGAGTGGCTTATTGGTTAACCCGTTAACCCCCTGTAAAGACAAGAAACTCTTTGTGCCTCTGTGTCTCCGTGTGAGTCCCGCCTGGCGGGATTGGTTGCGGCTATGCCGTTTTAGAACTGGAGGGTGACAACAGAATGAAAATAGAAGGAAGGGTATGGAAGTTCGGCGACCATGTGGACACGGACCTGATTATTCCGGCGAGATATCTGAATATATCCGATCCGAAGGAATTGGCGAAATCCTGTTTTGCGGATGTGAGGCCTGAATTTGTTAGAGAGGTCCGGACCGGGGATATAGCCGTGGCAGGGATCAATTTCGGGTGCGGGTCTTCCAGAGAACATGCCCCATGGGCCATGAAGGCGGCCGGGATCGCGGCCGTCATTGCAAAAAGCTGTGCGCGAATCTTTTATCGGAACGCCTTCAATATCGGCCTCCCTGTCCTGGAATCAGAGGATGCCCCGGGCATGCTCCGGGACGGCGCCCGGATAGCCGTCGATATTCTCCGGGGAGAGATCAGAGAGGCGGATACGGGAAGGGTCTTTCTTGCCAAGCCGATTCCGGAGTTTATGATGAAAATCATTCAGTCCGGGGGGCTGGTTTCCTGTATTCGGGCGATGGATACGCATGGATACGGGAACGGCGTTTGATACGCTTGAAGCTGAAACCTGAAAGGCCAAAGCATTTTTTTGCTGTGGCCTCTATTGCCTGATTCTAACATGATACTGCGTGAAAAAATGAGTCTCACACAGAGACACAGAGGCACAAAGAAGTAAAGATTCGGTTTGAAACTGCTGTAGTCATCCAGATGAACAATCAGCAGTGACCAATCATAAATAAAAAGGGGGGGATTATCATTAAACTGAACGGCGCACAAATCATTCTACGGACACTCCAGGAAGAGGGCGTTGATGTTATCTTCGGCTTTCCAGGGGGCGCGGTAGCGGATATCTACGATGAACTGGTCAAGACGGATATCCGGCATATCACCGTACGGCACGAACAGGGGGCGGTCCACGCAGCAGACGGGTATACCCGTGCCTCCGGAAAGATAGGGGTCTGTCTGGTCACCTCGGGACCGGGGGCCACCAATACAATTTCCGGGATCGCCTCCGCATATATGGATTCAATCCCCATTATCGTGCTGACAGGGCAGGTCCCCACCGATCTCATCGGAAATGATGCCTTTCAGGAGGTGGATATCGTGGGCATCACACGGCCCTGCACCAAGCACAATTACCTGGTAAAAAAGGTCGAGGATCTGGGCAGAATCCTGAAGGAGGCATTTCATGTGGCGCGTTCCGGACGTCCGGGGCCCGTCCTGGTGGACCTGCCTAAAGATGTTATCAAGGCGAGCACGGTCTATCGCTCAATAAAAAATGTTGAGCTCAGGTCCTATAATCCTACATACGAACCCAATATCAGGCAGCTTCCCAAGGCCGTGGCCCTGATAAGGGAGGCCAGGCGGCCGATGATCCTTGCCGGAGGAGGCGTCATCCTTTCCAGGGCCTCGGAAGCGTTGCAGGCCCTGGCAAGGAGGATCCAGGCACCTGTGGCCGGCACACTCATGGGCCTGGGGGCCTTTCCAGGGAGCGATCCTTTGTGGCTGGGGATGATCGGCATGCACGGGACCTACCGCGCCAATATGTCCTCTGCCGAATGCGACCTGCTGATCGCCGTGGGGGTCCGTTTTGACGACAGGGTGACGGGGAAGGAAGAGACCTTTGCCCCAAAGGCGAAGATTGTCCATATCGATATTGATCCGACGTCTATTCGTAAGAACATCCCTGTCGCGGTTCCCATTGTGGGGGATTGCGGGCTGACCCTTCAGAAGCTGAACGCCCTTCTTGAGAAAGAGGAACTTGGGGATATGTCCCAGGAGAGGAAGGCATGGCTGGACCGGATAGGGGAATGGAAGGCGACCAAGACGCTCAAGTATGTTCAGAAGGACGTGATCAAACCCCAGTACGTGATCGAGAAGCTGTGTGAGATCACCAAGGGAGAAGCCATCATTACCACCGAGGTCGGCCAGAACCAGATGTGGGCCGCCCAGTACTACCGGTTCGACCGGCCCAACTGCTTTATCACCTCCGGGGGACTGGGGTGTATGGGGTTCGGCTTTCCGGCTGCTATCGGCGCGCAGGTCGCCTGTCCCGAGAGGCTGGTGGTGGATATTGCAGGAGACGGGAGCATCCAGATGAACATCCAGGAGATGGCCACCGCCATGCAACACCGTCTCCCTGTCAAGATTGTGGTGCTCAATAACAGTTGCCTCGGAATGATCAGACAGTGGCAGGAGCTCTTCTATGATCGCTGTTACGCGCATACCGAGTTGGAGGCCACCCCGGATTTTGTGAAACTGGCTGAGGCCTACGGCGCCATGGGTCTGCGGGCATCTCGGCCGGAAGAAGTGGAATCCGTGTTGAGGCAAGGCCTCTCCCATCCGGGTCTGGTGATCATGGATTTTGTGGTGGAGAAGGAGGAGTGCGTCTATCCGATGGTGCCGGCAGGGGCGCCTATCACTGATATGCTCCTGGTGTGAGTGATAATGGAGAGCTGATCCATTTTTTATCAGACAAAGGGAATAACAATGAAAAACGAGAAGGACAAGAGGCATATCCTCTCCATGCTGGTGGACAACCAGCCCGGCGTGCTCTCACGGGTGGCCGGGTTCTTCAGCGGACGGGGATTCAATATCGACAGTCTCTGCGTTTCCGAGACAATCGATCCGGTCATCTCCAGGATCACCCTGGTGGCCATGGGAGATATGGCCGTCCTGGAACAGATCAAGAAACAGCTCAACAAGCTGATCAATGTCATCAAGGTGCTGGATTTTACCGATGTGGAGTATGTTGAGCGCGAGACCGCCCTGGTCAAGATTCGGGCGAAGCCTGAAAATCGCGCTGAGATACTGAGGATGGCGGATATCTTTCGATCCAGGGTGGTGGATGTGGGATCGGAGTTCTATACGGTGGAGATTACCGGGAACGAAGGGAAGATTAACGCTTTCCTGAAACTGGTGAAACCGATGGGCATCAAGGAGATCGCGAGGACCGGGGTCGTTGCCCTGGCGCGTGAAAAAAAATAAAAGGAGGAAGTTATGGCAGAAATAGATTTTGGCGGAGTGTTGGAAGAGGTGGTCACCTCAGAGGAGTTCACGCTCGCGAAGGCACAGGATGTGCTCAGGAATGAAACCGTGGCCGTGATCGGTTACGGGGTCCAGGGACCGGGGCAGGCCCTTAATCAGATAGATAACGGAATAAAGGTCATTGTGGGACAACGGGAAGGGGGGGGGTCGTGGCAGAGGGCCGTGGACGACGGATTCGTCCCTGGAAAGACGCTGTTTTCACCCAAGGATGCGGCAGATCAGGGGACCATTGTACAGTATCTGGTGTCGGATGCAGCGCAGGTCGCCCTCTGGCCCGAGATCAAGAGCTGTCTTCGTAAGGGGGATGCCCTCTATTTTTCCCACGGGTTTTCCATTACCTATAAGGATCAGACAGGCGTGGTACCGCCCCCGGACGTGGACGTCATCCTGGTGGCGCCCAAAGGCTCCGGCCGTACGGTTCGGTCCAATTTCCTGGCAGGCAGCGGAATCAATTCAAGTTTTGCCGTTTTTCAGGACGCCACGGGGCGGGCCCGGGAGCGGACCCTGGCTGTCGGGATCGCCATCGGATCGGGGTATCTCTTCCCCACCACCTTTGAAAAAGAGGTCTACAGCGATCTTACCGGTGAACGGGGCGTCCTGATGGGGTGTCTTGCCGGCGTCATGGAGGCCCAGTATGCCACCCTGCGGGAGCATGGGCACAGCCCGAGCGAGGCCTTTAACGAGACCGTGGAGGAGTTGACCCAGAGCCTGATCCGGCTGGTGGCGGAAAACGGAATGGACTGGATGTTCGGCAACTGCAGCACCACGGCCCAGCGGGGCGCCCTGGACTGGAAAGGACGATTCAGGGAGGCGGTGGTTCCGGTCTTTGACGAACTCTACAAAAGCGTTGTGTCGGGAGAAGAAACCCGGATCGTTCTCGATGCGAACAGCCGCCCGGATTACCGTAAGGGTCTTGAAAAGGAACTTTCCGAAATCAGGGATTCCGAGATGTGGCGGGCGGGGGCGGCCGTCCGTGCCCTGAGGCCTGAAAACAGAAAAAAGGGCCAGGCAGAGGGAGAAGACGCATGAGAAAATCCTATCAGATCGGGGTCATCGGGGGCGACGGCACCGGCCCGGAGGTGGTGGCCGAAGGGATAAAGACCCTGAAGGCCGTATCCCGAATATCGGATTTTGACCTCCGGTTCAACACCTTTGATATGGGCGGCGATCGGTATCTCAGGGAAGGGGTACTGGTAGCCGATGATGAGATCCGCCGGTTGAAGGGAATGGACGCCGTATTTCTGGGGGCCATCGGTCATCCGGACGTCGCGCCCGGAATCCTGGAAAGGGAGATCCTTCTGAGACTGCGCTTTGAACTGGACCTCTACATCAATCTCCGGCCGGTCGCCCTTTTTGAGGGCGTTGACACGCCGCTCAAGGGAAAAGGGCCGGGGGACATCGACTTCGTGGTCATCAGGGAAAATTCCGAAGGGATGTATGCGGGCGGGGGCGGGTTTTTCAAGAAAGGGACCCCGGATGAGATTGCTCTCCAGGAGTCTGTCAATACCCGCAAGGGGGTGGAGCGGTGCATCCGGTACGCCTTTGACTATTGCCGGAAACGGGGTGGGAAAAAGCAGCTCACCCTCTGCGCCAAGACCAATGTGCTCGTTTATGAATCCGATCTGTGGCACCGGGTCTTTTATGAGGCAGCAAAAGAATATCCGGATGTCGCCGTCAATTATCAGCATGTGGACGCCCTCTGTATGTGGATGATCAAGAACCCGGAACAGTTCGATATGATCGTGACCGGCAACCTGTTCGGCGATATCATCACGGACATCGGGGCCATCATCCAGGGGGGACTGGGGATTGCGGCCGGCGGGAACATCAACCCCGAGGGGACCGCCATGTTCGAGCCGATCGGCGGTTCGGCCCCCAAGTACGCGGGGCTGGGCAAGATCAATCCCTTGGCCGCGATTTGCGCCGCACAGATGATGCTGGCCTATTTAGGTGAAGATGCGGCTGCAAAACGGCTCCTCACCGCCATTAAACAGGTGGTCAGGGAAAAGATCGCCAGCCTCGATGCCGGGAAGATGGGCTGTTCCACCAGCGAGGTGGGGGACCTGGTAGTGGGCTGCCTGTCCTGACATCAGTCACAACTCCCATATATCAAATCCTTTCTTTAATCCTAAAACCCCGTTCCTTCAACTAATGGAGGTCGGGGTTTTTTCGTTAGCTGTCCAATCGGAGATTTCAGTGATTCGTAATTGCCACAAGAGAGGCGCGGGCGCCGGCGGCAATCTGAAGCCGGCGCCCGCCTCATTCAAGGTTGGAAGGCTCCTATGGAAACCTCTTGCCTGTTCGTCTTAAGTTTATCAGACGATCAAGTTCCCCCCATAGGGATTCAATCCCATGAGGAATCGCATTTCAGCGCCAATAATCTGTTTTTCAGAATCGACTCAATAGCTGTATGTTTTCCCGCGCTCGCTGGCATCGTGTGTCCCAAAAATTACGGTGGTCCCGGGGCTGACAGAGAAGGACGGATAATATTTTTTGCTGCTCTTGAATATCCGGACTTTTTTCCATGAGAAGTATTTGTTGCCATTCATATCATATGCTTCCACAAACGCAATGCTGGCCTTATACGAATGCAACTTGAAATAGAACGAGATGGTCCCCGGGGATTGTATCTGATTGGGATCGCATTCGCGGATATTAAATTTGTATCCTTCTATCTTCTTGCTGTATTGCTTTGCGACTCTGAGCCCCTGGGATCCCCGATCCTCTGTGACTTTCTCTACGGGCAAGGACTCGCTGCCAAAGGCCTCCACTATTTTGGCATCGACCGAATCGGAAGTTGTGGCGATTAAAAACGATCCGACGGCGTCTTCTTCCGATGTGAAGATTTCAGTATCACCCGTAACAGCGCTGGCAAAGAATGTTGCATCGCCGATGACGGTGTATGCGGAAGGGACTGTCGCCTCTGTTGTGGATGCATCTACATACGCGGCATAGTACCCCGCATCATCATCTGCCAGATCCTGGTCAAAGGCGTCCACTTCCGTATAACCTGCCACATATCCTTCAGCGTCGGCTGCGACATCCCATTGCATGGGAACATCTTGGCTATCCGCGATTATTTGACACTTGTTGGGCTCAAGGAGAGCGAGTCTCCCCGGAATTGTGACGTTGGTGCGATCGTAAATAATGGTCCCGTCAGGCATCCGGGCGGTAAGCTGAAGCGAATCTCCATACGTGAACCGGCTTAAATCTGCATAATAGATCGGCAGGACCACATCGACGTCGAACCCCCTCTCGGTTCGGAATTCCAGGGAAGGACCATATGCCAGGGCCACATCATTGACCGTGACCAAGGCATTGTCGATATCTGCATTTTCATCACCAACCGATGCAACGGCCACTGTGCCTTCGTCATCCGTCGACACAACACAGGAGACGCCAAAGATGGTGAATCGTTCAATGTTGGAGTAAGCGCTGGAACCGGAATTATTATAAGCCTGAACCGCCACATAATATGATGACCCCACCGAGAGATCGACTGCCACGCCTCTCTTCGTCCCCACATCCATATGTTTGATCGAATCAGGGCCGGTGTACGGATAGGGCGCGTAGGAGAGGGTATATCCGGAGGCCCCAGGTACCGAGGTCCACCCCAGTGACGCCGTGGATTTAAACGTCTGAACCGATAACACCGGGCTTGTGAGTGAATTTCCATTCCCCTCACCTCCAAGAATGGGGGGATCATCGGCAAACGCCACTCCTACCAAACAGACTGTCGCCAGAGCAGCCACAATAAACGCAAATTTCTTTGTTCTCATTGTCCACCCTCCTTTCGGTCCCCTGCATGATTGTTCAAACGGTTGGTGAATGCACATACCTGGTTGACATAAAGTATCTTATATCTTGAGATGAATTGAGGTGTCAAGACCATTTTTTCCTCATAAGACCGAAGAATGCGTACCTGATCAATGGCCTCATGTCTCGGCCTAATTGAGGCATCTTGTTTCTGGTGTGCCTCAAGGCCTGGGAGCATTACGGCAACAGAAACAGTCTGGAATGGGGGTTGAAGAAGCGGCATTTGTCCGGTCGTTTTACCAGGATCCGGATCTGCAGGTGGACAGATTGGCGAAGATCACCTGCCCCGTTCTAATCCTGCTTGGCGAAAAGGACGATCTGTTTATTGAGCCGGCCAGAATCATGGCCAGCGCCATTCCAGATAACCGGCATGTCGTTATTGAAGGCATAGGGCATGTGACCGCTATAGAGGCCCCGGATCGCCTGGCCCGAGAACTGCTTTCCTTCCTGCAGGATCACCCTCTGCACCAACGGCCTTAACCTGGTTATATCATTCATATCTTGCTTTTTTATTTGGCCTCCTTAACCGGCTCCCTGAGCCTGCGTTTCAAGGCAACCAGAATGTAGAGTTTGGGCTCGTCAATGAAAGTCTCTATTTCAAACCCAAAGGACTTTAGTAAAGCAGATGCTTTCGGCTCTTCCGGGAAATCATCAAGGGCGAATGGCATACTGGCTTTTAGTGAAGAGATAAATGCCTTGCCCAGAGGATGGCTGATCACGAGGCGTCCTTTGCGCTTCATCATCCTGCTGATGTTTGAGAAAGCCCCTGCTTTGTCTACAATGTTTGGATAACAGGCATTGATGAAGACTACATCAATACATTGGTCCGGCAGCCTCAGATCCCGAACATCGGCCAAAATGGTTTTCACGGAGGAATAGTTTTCTTTCAATTGCTTCAGCATATCGTCTGAGAGATCGCACGCATAAATGCAACTGGGCTTGTATTTCTGAATGATCGCAATCAAAATTCCCGTGCCAGATCCCACATCAAGGACGGTGTCCCCCTCGGCGATTTTGCCGCAGGATATGATTTTCTCGAGCCGCTCAGGTACACCCTCAGGTAAAGGGGGCTCAAAAAGGTGGTAAAAGTCATCAAACAACTTTCGTTGAAGCCTGTTAATCCTCTGGATTTCTTCTTCGCTGACGGTCTTAAACGTTGTTGTAGGCATTTTTTTGAGTATCGTTTTAGATTTATTTGGGAAAGGCATTTTTGTATCAGGTAAAGGGATAAATCCATACCTGTATTCACGCCTGCCGAACAGTTTCGAAGGGCCTTGCCCGCCCGTTGGTTTCCCTTACTCATCCAGTATAAATTCCGTTATATAGACGTTCTCCTCCATTTCCCTCCCTATCGTTGACGTGGGACTCTCTCCATAATCATGGCCCGGCCAGATCACTGTGTCCGGTGGGAGGACCAGCAGTTTGTCCCGAATGGAGGCGAGAAGCGTATCAAGGGATCCACCGGTCAGATCTGTCCTTCCGGCTGCGCCTACGAACAGGGTGTCGCCCGTGAACAGATTCCCCTCAGTGAGGAAGCAACAGGAACCAGGGGTGTGACCAGGGGTGTGAATGACCTTGATTTCCAGATTACCCAGGGTGAGGGTCTGACCGTCCTCCAGAGGTATGTCTGCCACGGCCTCACAGGCAAGCCCCAATTCCTTCTTAATCCTCTCTTTGATGGCCGGACTGCAAAAGAAGTCCATATCTGCACGATGCAGGCATACAGGAACCGCAAGGGCCTCTTTCAGTGCCTCATTTCCAAGGATATGGTCTGCATGTCCATGTGTATTTAGGATGAACCTGGCTTTCAGGTCCTCGGCAGACAAGGCTGAAAGGATCTTCTCTGGCTCTCCGGCAGGATCCATGATGGTCGCCTCTCGCGTCTCGGGACAGGTCACCACATAGGTGAACACCTCAAAATCCCCTATGGGAATCTGCCTGATGATGATCTCCTGTGCCATTTCTTCAACTCTCCTTTCCTCGCCTTTTCGCTTTCCAGGCACCTCACTCCTTCATTCCTGCCTCACGAGCATGGATGGCCGGACCAGGTTTCTTAGACAGGAAGATTCCTTTGCCTAAGCTCCTTTGATCTGTTTGTATACCGTTCCTGCCCAAATAAATAAGATGCCAAGGAAAAAGCTTGTTACAAGAATCCAGGCCATGAAATAAAAGACTTTATGGAGTTTTGGTTCCATGGGCGTATTCATTGGGATCGCCTTATCATTGGTTCTTTCTTCTTTGATCAATAGTTCTTGAAATATGTATATGAGGACGGCTGGAATAATAGCCATGTAAGGATTCAGGGCCAGGCTGAAGAGTTTGTTGAATTCCCTGATTGTCTCGGAGATGATTAACCCGAATATCAGGTAGAATACTATTCTTGCAACAAAAGAACCCATTGACTGATAATTCCTTTTTAGATCAAGAAACGCCCAAAGATCTATTTTATCACCGATTTGTTTTCTGCTGTTGATTTTCGGAAACGGGCTGAAAAATCCTACGAATGCTTGAGGACTTCCCTGAATCCGGAAGGATTATACCTGAATTTCCAGAACTCCCCCACCGAGAAGTGATCATATCGCCGTATCGATTTTTCTGTAAAGTTAAAAACGATGTCGTTTGGATTGTTGCGGTGTGGCATGGTACACACTTCCAAAAGGACCATCATATTAGCGCCAACCATGGGATGAAGCAGACCGCCAGCAAAACGACGATTTTTGTCGATCACTTCTCCGTACGAAATCAGGTCTATTTCTCCATATTATCCTTCGCGCAGGCGATGGCAAGACGCCACGCGCTGAAGCCGAGAGGTTATCGACAAGCGCGCCTGCATCAGATATAGGAAGATGATCATGTATCGAATTGATCTTATTAGATATTCTGCTATCAGAGGCCTGAGCGAGATGGCAGTTATCTCACGTTTTGGGCGGTGCTGAATCTGTGAGTTATCCAGATGGTATTCCTTTGGCACACGAAGCCCTGACACCACAGTTTCAACACTTCCCAATTGCCCATATCGTTTAGAGAAGCCATCGACAGCGCCCCAGCAAAACGCTTTTGTCCGAATGAACCGACCTCCTGAGAAGGCAGCCCGTACAATTTGCAGCGAGACCGATTCTGTGATAACTTGGGTTCTCAGTACAAGACCTGTTTATATTTTCTCTTCGGATCTGCGAAGGGGTTCAATAAGGTCGGCTTGACTCGGTTATCGGAAAGTGTGAGGAGGCTGTTCTCAATACTGCCTCGGGTTCGGAACCGGGAGCAGGGGAGGATTGAGGCGCATGAACTGGACACGTTTTGTTGCTTTTGTGCTGGCGGCGGGGGTCTGGGTGGGTTGTTCGGACAATCACCATACCGATCAGTCATCTGTAAAGATCGCAGTGATGACGACCGCTGACCTGCAAAGCTGCATCGTTTCTCGCGAGGTCGTTTCAAACGGGAAAACACTGACAGTGGGCGGGCTGGCCCGGATCGCATCAGCCGCAAAGCAGATCCGCAGTGAGGTGGATGGCGCCCTGCTGGTCTCTTCCGGAGATGACCTGTTGGGTTCCTTTTACCGCATGTTCCAGGGCGAGCCCGAGATGGAGGGCATGAGCCTTGCCGGGTATGAGGTCGCCACGCCCGGCAACCATGAGTTTGATTACGGCACAGATATGTACAAACAAGCCTTGACCTTTGCCCAATTCGATCTGGTATCTGCCAATCTTATTGTGGATGACGCGGACCTCTCAAGTCGAATCCTGCCCTATGTAATAAAGGAGGTTGCCGGGGTGAGCATCGGCATTTTTGGCATGATGACACCCGAGTTTTCTTTGTTGTGCAATCCGATTGGCGGTGGGGTCCGCGTTTCTGGGGAGATCATCCCCCTGGCTCAGGGACTGGTGGACGAATTGAGGGGAGGCGGTTGCGATCTGATTATCGGGCTCACCCATATCGGTTATGCCTGGGCCTCCAAACTCGCTCAAAACGTCACGGGCATCGACATTATTGTCGATGGTCAGGATCGGCAACCTGTTCATGAAACCGTCAAGGACACGATCAT
The DNA here is from genome assembly GCA_021737785.1 of Deltaproteobacteria bacterium. NCBI lineage: Bacteria > Pseudomonadati > Myxococcota > Myxococcia > Deltaproteobacteria bacterium. Next base: position 12,742 of record JAIPDI010000017.1, on the reverse strand, counting down.
TATCCAGGAAGGGCCAGGCGGCGAGTATCTCGGTGTCCTTAGATTTACCGTTGAGGGCGGTTTTATCTTAAATCCCACATGGCAGCGGATCCTGATCGACGCAAAGGTCGGGCATGATCCTGAAATCCAGGCCCTGATGGAGGGATACGTCTCGGAATATGAGCATAGACTCGGGCAACAGATTGGCGACTCCACGGTTGATCTGGATGGCCGCAAGGATAGGCTTCGCTCGGGTGAGACCAATTTGGGCGACCTGGTAGCGGATAGCTGGAGAGGCAGGTTCGCAGACTCGGATGTGGCGACGGTCAACGCCGGTTCCATCCGTGGTGATGCCATATACCCAGCCGGGCCCATAAGTTACTTGACTGTAAACGAAATGCTCCCTTACTGGAATGAACTTGTCCGTGTTGAGATGCTGGGTTCTCACATCAAGGAAGCGCTGGAGGTTTCCGCGTCGGCGGTCCGTATCCAAGGAGATGGATGTGCGGACGGAAACCGGGCCTCCACAGGCGGCTTTCTCCAGGTCAGTGGTCTCAGAATCACCATTGATTTTGAACAACCGGGCTTCTGCGCCGTCTATTCGGGGAGGGAGATTTCCGAAATTCTCAATCCGGGGTCCAGGATCGTCAAAGCGGAGGTCTGGCAGGAAGGCTTCTGGGTCCCCCTGGACCCTGCCGAAGCCTATACTGTCCTTGTCAACGACTACATTGCAGAAGGCGGAGACGGGCATTACATATTTTTGAGAGAAGATCTCAAGAAAACCCTTACGACCACGACAGTTACCGATATCCTGGCGGATTATGTGATCCAGCATACCCCCATATCGCCGGGAATTGACGGAAGGATACTTTACCTGAACGGTCTTGATGGGCTCGACTGAACGGTTTGGTGCGGGATCCGACACTCTCCTCTTAACTCCTCCGGGCCGATTGTGTCCAGGTAACATGGTCCTGAGGCGAAAAGCAATTCACGAGGCAGTCTTTCGTCTTACGGGGCGAGAGGTAGCATCAGATCTGCAAATCCGATTGTGTTACGCCGCCACATAATTTTCTGCACCAGGATGGCGAACATATTGAGGCTGTCAGGAAGTCAGTCTGCTGGCAGATCTTTTGAAACCGGGAATTCAATCTCGACTCGGGAGGGTATCCCGCAGGAACGGATTGAGAAAGGAAAGAATACCATGGAAAAAATAAAACTTGGGCCTCAAACACTCCTTTATCCAATGCCGGCGGTATTGGTCGGAGCAAACGTTGACCTAAAAGCCAATTTCATGACGGCTGCCTGGTGTGGTATTGCAGCATCCAGCCCACCGGCTATTTCAGTTGCGTTACAAAAAGTGAGACACACCTTGAAGGGTATTAACGAACAAGGGACTTTCTCCATTAACGTGCCGTCTACAAGTCTTGCCCGGAAGGTGGATTTCTGCGGGATCTATTCAGGTGAGAAAAGAGATAAATCGGGACTTTTTGAGATTTTTTACGGAGTCTTGCAGACGGCTCCCCTCGTTCGCGAATGTCCCGTTAATCTTGAATGCAAAGTGATTCATTCCCTGGATCTCAAGAGCCACATGTTGATTATTGGAGAGATTCTTGAAACATATGTGGATGAGAGTTGCATGACCGACGGGAAACCTGACCCTGCTAAGATAGATCCCCTCATATTCACTGTAGGAGTTGCGCAATATCAGTGCCTGGGAGGTGTTATCGGGAAAGCCTTTCGTATGGGAAAAGATGAATAAGCAGCGTCTGCGATTTTGGTTGCAGGTCAAACCTGAGCCAAAAAAGGCACCCGATTTGACCGCAGAGAGCGAAACAACGGATACATCCTATGATCAACCTTAAAAAGCGGAAAGGAGAAAATCATGTTTATTTTGAAAACCGTGAAACCGGAGGAAGCTACGGGAAAAGTTGCGGAAGCCTATTCGGTGTTTCCCAAGGAAATGCCGGTCCCAGCCCCTCTCGTCCTTATGAGCGCAAGCCCGGAACTGGTCCACCTGCAGAGCGGAATTATCCGGCATTTCATGACCCGCGAAAAACTGGATATGGGCCTCTTGGCCATGATTCGATACCTGTCAGCGGTAGCGAATGACTACACGTTTTGCATTAATCTGAATGCAGGGCTTCTCAAAATGGCGGGCGGTTTTTCCGATGCTGATCTGGAAGCCCTCAAGGCCAATCCCGAAAATGCACCGCTGGAGGATTTCCAGAAGGCCCTGCTGCTTTTTGTTCTCAAAGTGGTCAAGACACCGGAAGAAGTTCAGGAAACCGACGTGGAAAAGCTGCGGGAGATGGGCTGGAGCGACCAGGATATCTTTGATGCGGCCTTCCATGGCACAGCCATGATTGGCGCAGCCAAGCTTTACAAGGCCTTTTCCAGGTAAGCATGAAATTCAAACCTACCTGCCACCCTCGCCACGGTGATGGCCGGCAGGAGAGCCCGTGGAAATAATACCCATCTGCCATCCCTGCCTTTTTAGACATGGCCTGGTCAGGAAGCGCGGGGTAGGCTTTAGAAGCTTGCCCTTTGTGCTGTTGTTGCGCCTGGAATAGGGGGTTATCAAACCGATGTTTCGCAGTCGAATCTTCAGGTACAATCCCCGTGGCAATAGACCTATTGGGCGTGGAATCGCCTGTATTCTGCTTGCCATCCTCTTTGCCGGTTGCGCGGCAACACCCATGATCGGGGAACCCCTGGAGCAGAGAAAACTCAAGGGTGGGACCTACGAAGGAGTCTATAGGGGAGGGCCTAACAAGGCCGTCGTGAGGGTAACCATCGAAGATAACAGGATCGTCCATATTGAAATGGTCGAACACTGGGAGCTAAGGGGGAAGGAGGCCGAATCACTTACCCTCAAAAGGATCATAGAACAGCAGTCAACACAGGTCGATGCGGTAAGCGGGGCCACAAACAGCAGCCTGGTCATCATGAATGCGGTACAGCGGGCCGTTGAAAAGGCCTATTCGGATTAGTCCTTTCAATGGACTCCGAACTGCAGGTCCAAAAGGCCCGGAGCCTTGGTCAGGTCCTCTGGAAATCCGGGACAGGGATATGGGGTATTGAACCGGCTCTCCGGGCGAAGACAGCCTTGACACAATCCCCGGTTATTTTAACCATTACCATCCGGTATGAAAGCCCTTCTTTTCGACAGACTCTTCTTAGCCTCTTATCTATCCGATATTTCATTGTATTTTAGAATCGAAAGCCCGAGCTCGAAATTAGATATCTGTAATTCCGGGTGGTGTTAAATCTTTGAGTTATCCAGATGATGTGGCTTCCTTCACGCACGAGGCTTAACCCGCCCTATCATGATTTTTCCCCGGGACTGATATAGCTTGAAAAAAAAGATAACCAGTTTAGCCTCAATCAATGCTTTTCCCTTTCAATAAAGAATTTCTTTGAGAATATAGCTCATTTTGGTTGCGCCCAAAGATGTTGTGTGGTAGATATCGACACAATCGTTTAAATCAGGATGTTCCAATATGGCTGTCAGAAAATTGCGGTTTCGATTTGGGCTTTCGAATAGCATTTGAATCCTGAAAAGCATCATTCATGCAGGATAATGCAAGTATGGTTGAATCGAAAAATTCGAGTGGATGGCCATTAAGAATGAGTGTCTTATGCCGATTCGTATATCACGACACGCAAAAAGTCTAGGGTTAACGAGATAATGGAACAATTTAAGGACGTGTATTATACGGGCAGAAACAAACAACTCCCCGCATTCTATGCGGATACATAAAATTATTGCTGGACATCAGGACTGAAGCACTAACCATTAATATTAGGCGATTCTCGATGATTCAAGAATGGAAATGTTGCGAATGCGATGCGTCCCTTTTCTATGAGCAGGGCACTGAAAGAAAGCCATGTCCACACTGCGGATCTGAACGTAGGTGTGCTGATGAACTTCTGCGCGAAGAGATTGCATTTTATGACGAGCTAAGAATGAAGGGAAAGCACGAAGGTCGAGGAAAACCCTTTTTTGAAGCACGGGTTGGTCCAAGTTTTTTCTTCAAAGATGGTGTGTGGAATCACGTAGAACAGATCGTAGATCGAGAAAATAATCGTTATATCAAAATAATTAGGAAGCTTGGTACAGGTGAAGTAATTCGACACGACGATAAGCCTCTTGATGAACATACAGAGCACGGTTCCGCCAAACAGCACCGATAGTCTACTGCTGCCAAACCAGGCAGGGCAGAAAGGAAAACTATGGCAATCGGGTTTTGAACAGCCGGGGGAAATTAAAATTAACCATCCTTAACTCAGTCAGAAAAAGCCTTTCTGCTTCTGGCTGTTGCCGTTCGGCTCAGTTTGTAAGAGAATAATAAAATGAAATTTCCTAATAATCTGCGTTGGGAATTGACTGGCAAAACTTGTGGAGAAGGGGGGCAAGCACAAGTCTTCCTAGTCAGAGATAAGAATGCAGAATTTGATGGCGTCTGGGCGCTGAAAGCCCTAAAACGTGGTGAGCCTGGTCAAGCTTACGAACGTTTCTGTAGAGAAATTTCTACCATTAAAAACCTCCGAAATCCGAATATTATAAGCGTTATTGATAATTCTTCACCAGAAGATGATTTTCAATTCTACGTTATGGAGTATATTGATGGGGCACGTCCTCTTGAAAAACTTGTTAAGGACGAGTCCAATCCATACCATGGAGATCCTCTTAGATCACTTTTCCTATTTGAGCAAATCTGCTCTGCCCTCATAGCGTGCGAGAAAGCTAGTCCGAAGATCATTCATAGAGATTTAAGTCCTTCCAATATCCTTATAAAACCAGACCTCACAATAAAAGTGATTGATTTTGGACTTTGCCAGCTACAGGGAAGCGAAACCATCACGCTGATTGACGAGGGTGTTGGCACGATAAATTATATGGCTCCAGAATGTGAATCCGTGTCCGAAGGCATGATCGGAATCGGAGCGGATTTATATTCAGCCGGAAAAATTCTGTGGTCTGCAATCACCAGTCTAAAAGCATTCTCCCGAGAGAATCCAGCATTCAATGACAAATCAATGCCAGAAATGTTTCCCGATAATCCAAGCACTTGGCACCTTCATCATATTTTTGAAAAAACAATTCGTCGTGAGTGGCGTAACCGATGGGGATCCGCTATCGAGGCCAAGGCTGTAGCGAAAAGAGTCCGTTCTATTATCGAATCTGGCTATCCTCCTTTGGAAGAAATTGGCCCCCGATGCCCAATTTGCGGATTTGGAGAACTATCGGGATTCGAACAAAGCCATGCTGTATTTGGCAATCCTAATCCTCGTGGGATCGAATCGAGGCAATGCACGTATTGCGGTGTATGTTTCCCATTCAATTCAGCAAAACGCAAGGAGGCTTTGGGTAGCCGCAAGAAACTTGATTAAAGAAGCCCAACACTGCTGCTGCGGGGGACGGTGATAAAGCGCGCCGCCCCTGAGCAGCCCGTTATGCAGATCGGTCCGTTATTTACATGGCTGACGACGTCAATCATAAAGCTGTTTGCATCTTTTGTGATCGCACTGATAATGAGGTGCGGTTCAATCGCGAGCATGTCATTCCAAAGAGCGTAGGCGGAAATCTATTTCTCGATGATGCCGTCTGCGTCGAATGCAACAGTAGCCTCGGTGCTAACATAGATGCAGAACTGCTAAAGTTACCTGATGTGCTTCGGGCATTTGAAGTTCTCAATATCCCTCACGACCGCGACGGAATCCTAAATCGGCATTTCAATATCACCGGTAAGGCTGCGGACGTGGAGCTACTCTTCGGCAAATCAAGGGGACAAGCTTTTTATTTTCCCGAGCAACGTCTTCGAGACGGTAGTCTCATTGCACCTGAACGCGACTACATTGAATCGTTGCAGCGAAATGTGAAACGCGATAAGAGACTCCCTGAAGTAGGTTTATCCGATCAACACATAAAGGAACTGCTTGAAGAGTTAAGTTCGTCGTACGAAAAGGCACAACCTGGCGATACCATCGAGTGTGTTGAGCTTGGATTGACCCTTCGCAAACGCTCTGACAAGCTCTCAATCAGTGCTACTCCTCGGGAAACAGCAGATCTTTTTCCGTTGATTGCGAAAATCGCTTATGAGATCATGTTTTTTTACGGTGGAGCAGAGTTGTTTAGTGAGGAAAATGTGGAGTTGAGACGGCTACTGTTGACTTCGATTATCCAACAAAAAATACAGAGAGGACTGTCTGTAACGCGAGTTGAAGCCACCATTAAGTATTTTAGCCCGGTCCACCTCATTAGATTGGCATTTCCAGATTATATTACGATACTACGTGTAGCATTCTTTGGTCACATTGAATTTGTGTTGACAACAAAGCCACTTTCTAAAGCTTACGTAAACAATTTGAAGAATAATCTCGGAGTAATAGACTTATATGCACTTGATTACCAACAGGAGCTCGATAAGTCGACGAAGTCATTTTGGACTGTTACTGAAAAGAATGAGATTAACTGCATCGCAGTAACATGAATCTGCATGACAAATCGCATTAACTACGACGCCATCACGCGTCGGCTTTCTTGGGTGCTGGCGGCGGGTTTTGGTGTTGAACCATTGGCAAGGTTGGCAGTAGGTCTCAATGCACGTTATGCGCAAACATTAGGCAGAACTCCTATGCCCAAGGACATCGAGAGACAGGCTGTCATAGAGATACTTCAGGATTTCGGATTCACATCCTCAGAGATTCCTGAAGAACCCCAAAAAGGGCGGAGAGCAGATATACGAGCGACCAAAGGTAACCAATCGTTTCTTATCGAGGTCAAGACGAAAGAGGATCACCCAGAATTCACAGCAGCCCTAAATAGGAGCAACTATTTGGAGATTGTTCCTTATGAGAAGCAGCTACATAGATCAAATACATTTGGAAAGATAATCCGGGAGGGTGTAAGTCAACTTGAACAAACGCCCGATGATGCCCATAGTTTCAAATGCATTTGGTTCAGAGCGATAGAAAGCCTGTTTTCTGATGCATTTGATTTCATGAAAGCCACTCTTTACGGTACAAGGCATCTTCTCGTTTGTGATAAATCGGGGCGTTTTTCGCACGCAAACTGTTTTTACTTCGATCATAACGAATTCTTCAAGTACCCATCTCTTGATGCGGTCGTTCTTGATAATGGAAGAGGGGCCGAACTGAGCGTGAACAGTTTTTCAAGAAGGTTAAAGGAATTTCGCTGCAGCCTTCTATACCAACTATTTGAGTCTGGTCAGGCTCTCACAGACCCTCACAAATTAGAGCAACAAAATGACGTTCTTGTCGCAGACACGGATGTATCGCGAGATAAGGAAGCTGTAGTCAAATACATTCAGGAGAAATATGGTATTTTCGTAAATCCTATTAAAATGAAATCGATGGGAGGGGCAATCCTATACACACCGAAGTGAACAAGGTTAACTCAGAAAGCCTACCTACTTCTGCAGTGGACGGCGCAAACAAGCGCGCCGGCCATGATCAGCTCGTTCCATAATAATTATCCGAAAGCTGAGTAGCCTGGTCCCGAGTTTCTTAAGGATACCAATAATATTCCGAACTTGATTTTCCCCAGCCACCGGGTTACCATCATACAAGAATCCTTGACAATTCAAAGGCCCCATTATTCAAACAAAATAAAGTCAAGATTTAATGGGCGGAGGAGAGCACTGTGGTGGAGACTCAGATAGACCAGATATTCGAAGATATCGTAGAGACAATACGTGACCCCTTTTTGGTGCTGGATTCAGATCTGAAGGTTATCTCAGCAAACCGAAGTTTCATTGATTCATTCAAGGTAACGCGGGAAGAAACTTTAGGCAATTTTATCTATGACCTTGGCAACAAACAGTGGGATATCCCCAAGCTGCGGGAACTTTTAGAAACCATCCTGCCCCAACAGACCGTCTTTGACAACTATGAGGTTGAACACGATTTTGCCACCATCGGCAGGCGTATAATGCTTTTGAATGCCCGGCAGGTTGAACGGGCGGTGGGCAAGGAGCGGATTATCCTCCTGGCCATTGAGGACATTACCGAGCGTAAGAAGATAGAAGACGGCCTGGAAAAGACCCGAAAAGAACTGGCGATCATCAAAAAAACCGCAGATGAAGCCAGTGAATTTGCTGAGAGCGTTATCAACACCGTGCGTGAACCCTTAATTTCCTTGGATCAAGACCTCAGGGTGGTCACCGTCAGCCGTTCCTTCTATGAATTTTTCAAGGTAAAACCTGAAGAGACTGTGGGGCAGCTTATTTATGACCTTGGCAACAAACAATGGGATATCCCCAAGCTGCGGGAACTGCTGGAAACCATACTTCCCCAGGAAACAACCTTTGATAACTACGAGGTTGAACACGATTTTGCCACCATCGGCAGGCGCACAATGCTTTTGAATGCCAGGCAGATTGAACAAGCGATGGGCAGGGAACGGATCATCCTCCTGGCTATTGAGGACATTACCGAGCGCAGGCAATTGGAAGACCTGCTTGCAGAGTCTGCAGGACAGACAATCAAAGAATCAGAAGAAAGGTATAGGATTATATTTGAAGGAGCTGCAGAGGGTATACTGGTGGCGGACATGGAGACCCAGAGATTCAAATACTGTAATCCAGCCATATGCGAGATGTTGGGGTATTCCGAAGAAGAGCTCATAGAGCTGGACGTGACGGATATCCACCCCAAAGAGTCGCTCGATCACGTCCTGGCCGACTTCGAGACCCAGGCGCGTGGTGATAAGCATCTCTCTCCGAGTATCCCCTGCCTCCGGAAAGATGGCAGCGTCTTCTATGCGGACGTCCAAACGACCCCGGGCATCATCGACGGCCTGGAGTGCAACGTGGGGTTCTTCACCGATGTCACCAAGCGCAGGCAGATCGAGGCGCAGCTCCGTCAGGCCCAGAAAATGGAAGCCATCGGCACACTGGCAGGCGGCGTGGCCCATGATTTTAACAATATACTGACCACTATCATCGGGTATGCGGACCTTATGTTAATGGATATCGACACTGAGAAACCCTTAACTGAGGAGATAAAGGAAATCAAGATAGCCGGGGAAAGGGCAGCCGCTTTGACCCGCCAGCTCCTCGCCTTCAGCCGCAAACAGATTGTCCAGCCTGAGATCCTGGATCTGAATAAATTATTGACAGGGATAGAGAAGATGCTTGTCCGCCTGATTGGAGAGGATATTGAGATTCTGATGATCCAGGAATCTGCCTTATGGAAGGTAGAGATAGACCCCGGACAGATGGAGCAGGTGATTATGAACCTGGCGGTCAATGCCAAGGACGCCATGCCCTTGGGAGGCAAGCTCACCATTGAAACGGCCAACATGGATCTGAACGATAACCATTTTGATGAACACGGCATTGTTGAAAAGCAAACAGGCTCTTATGTGGTGCTGACTGTCAGTGATACCGGCATTGGGATGGACAAAGGAGTCCAGGAATATATCTTTGATCCTTTTTACACCACCAAGGAGAAAGGCAAGGGCACAGGATTGGGCCTGTCCACGATCTACGGCATTGTCAAACAAAACAATGGGTTTATATGGGTCTACAGCGAGCCCGGACAGGGTTCCACCTTCAAAATTTATCTGCCCCGGGTGAAAAGAGATATTAAGGCGGAGAAAAAAGAACAACCCCCTGTGGAGAACCTTAGGGGTTCTGAGACCGTTTTGATTGTAGAAGATGACAATAGCATTCGAAAACTTGCGCAAAAGTCTCTCCAGCCCCATGGATACAGAGTATTGGTGGCTGAAAACGGGGAAGATGCCTTGAGAACAAGCAAGGAACACGGGGGGCCGATTGATCTGATAGTAACTGATGTGGTGATGCCCAAGATGAGTGGCAAGGAAACAGCAGAACGGTTGCAAGCGCTCCACCCGCAAATGAAGGTAATTTACATGTCTGGATATACGGACGACGCTATTGTTCGTCACGGTGTTTTGGCACCGGGACTTAATTTTCTTGAAAAGCCTTTTTCACCGGGAGGTTTGGCGCGCAAGGTTCGGGAGGTGCTGGACAAGAAATAGGATTAAATTCGCGCCATAAGTCACGACTAATTATCCGAAAGCTGAGTAGCCTGGCCCCGATTTTCTTAAGGATACCAATAATATTCCGAACTTGATTTTCCCCAGCCACCGGGTTACCATCATGCAAGTATCTTTGAGATTTCCCGACGCCCAAAATTGAACCCAATATTTAGTATCCTTCACTTGTTGACTTTTCAACTTTTCATTTTGTAGCCTTCACCAAATGGGGAGTGCTCAGAGACGATGATCATGCACGTATTATAGCGTTTGGGAAAGCCATGGGATGCCGAACCCTGATTTGGGTAACCTTCATATGCTGGATTTTCGAGGTTATAGACTCCGGTGTTGACTCCTTAGATTCCCTTCAAGGGGCTCAAACACCTGCTCTTGACGCATAAATACTTCGTAATAGCTCGTATTGACAGGGGACCTATGTTCTGTTAGTCACAGAACACTTCAACTGAAAATATAAGGAGGTATTTTATGAAGGAGCTATGTCTAAACGTATTGATAGTTTTTTCACTGATGGTTAGCGTGATGGGTTTTGTGAGCTGTTCTGATGATAATAATGCAGGTGAGATGGGACTCAATTCGATAGGCGGAGATATTACCATCACCAATGCCAAGATTTGGACAGGAGATCCTCAAGATCCTTATAAGACCTCAATGACAGTTATGGATGGCATGATTGTAGCCATGGATGCTGAAACTTCCACCGGTCGAGTCATTGATGCAGGGGGACGTTTGATCGTACCTGGATTCTGGGATGGCCACACACACCCACAGACCCCCTATGTTTTAACGAGTCCGGGTGCCCCCACCCTGTTTGAAGCCGACAGTGTTCAAAAGGTGCAGGATATACTTCGTGAATACGTAGAAAAACACCCCGAAGACACCTATCCACGACTTTTCGGCTGGACGGATGGTGTTTTTGAGGGAAACAGCCAGCCAACGCGTGACCTGCTCGACGAAATCGTCCCAGACAAACCCTGTTACCTGGTTCATTCCAGTGGCCATAAACACTGGACCAATACAAAAGCGCTTGAAGTCGCGGGCATACTTGAAAGCGATCCGCCCGACTTGGCGGCAGGAACTATTTTTCGGGATGAACAAGGTCTGGCCACGGGCTACCTGGTTGAGACAGAGCTGGCCTCCACCCATGGGATTCTGCTTCGCAGTGTAAAAGAACAGCAACCGCTAACGTTTGAAACTCAAGTTCAACTGCAACAAAAGATTCTTGAAGAGTATGCACAATGGGGCGTTACGGGTATCTGGACCAAAGATGGGGATCTGGACATTACTCAGATTTATCAACAGATTCTATTGGAAGACAACCTGCCTGTTCGGGTCATCCTGGATCATCTATACACTCCGTATTCAAAAGATGGCGATATTGAGATGTTTGCGCAAAGGGCTAATGAAATTGCCGGCAATCCCGTTTATGATGGTTTTTTGCGGGCGGACGGCATCAAGATTATTCTCGACCTGCCTTACCACCTTTGGATGCATGAGGCGTACAACGCCAATGGAGTTCCTACTACCGGACATCCGCTGGAGGATATGGATGAAGTACGACGTCAAATATTTGAAGCCGACATAAACGGATTATCAATAAATGTGCTCACCATGGGCGATCGCGCTGTGACCGAGGCCCTGGATGTTCTGGAGGACGTTGCTGCCCTGAACCCACCTCGCACCAGAAGCCACACAGTCGAACATGCGGAGTGGATCAAAGGGTCGGATTTATCACGTTTTGATGAACTGGGTGTGGTGGTGGTAATGAACTATATGGGTTCTTATCCGAGTGATTTTATACCATACCTTGAACAAGTGTTTGGAAAGGAGCGATTGAAAAACCGTTACCAACGGTTAAAAGATATTGTCGATGCTGGAGCAATTGTGGTTCAAGGAAGTGATTTCCCTCTTGCTCACAGAGACCCGATGTTGGGTATGCACGTTATGGTTAATGGAACGGATCTTGAGGGTAATCCTCAGGGAGGCCTGTGGCCGCACAAGAATATATCGATTGAAGAAGCCCTTAAAACCTTTACCGTAAATGTCGCCTATACCGCTAATGAGAACAATCGGTTTGGCAAGCTAAAAGAAGGCTACGCAGCCGATTTTGTAATTCTATCGCAAGATATTCTCGACGCTTCGTTCGATCCATTAGAGCTGGTCAAAGTGAAAGTGAGTCTGACCGTCTTCAATGGGCATGTTATCTATGAAGATTTCGGCGATACCGAAAAATCAGTAGATTACGATTTATGACTGAACACAATCTGATTTCAAAGTTTTTAGATCGTTTTTTCGTAGTGTTTTATTACACCTAGGAGCAGCCCGTTTCATATAACGATAGAAGCCTTTTGTATCATCCAGCCCTGGACTGTAATAATGAGATTCTTATGTCGATCCGTATAAGGACGCGATCGTATTGAGGCCCTTCCCTTGAGAGAGATTTACCAGGCCTGTGCGGAACTGATAGCAAGATAAAAGGAGCAACCACCGATGGCGATCAACAATCACGAACGGGTGGACAAGTTCGTAGGTTGGGTAGAGCGGAGCGAAACCCAACAAAATAGCTGTGTATGTGAATTACTGCATCGGAATGTTGGGTTACGCTTGATAAACGTGATGAAAACACGTGGGTGCTTTTTAGGAGCGTACGGAGAAAATGAGCATGCCTTTCCTGCTGAGCCGCTAACCCAACCTACGGAAATCTCTTGTGTACATGATGGC